>JAZQOP010000177.1:0-6010 GCA_045627965.1 Kiritimatiellia bacterium
GCCGTTGCTTGCAATCATTGTCGGCGTTGTCGCCGCGTTTGGCACGGGCGGGGCCGACGAACCCACCGAGCCGGTGGTGCTGGGTGAAGAGGACAAGTCGGAGGCCAAGCGGTCTTAGAAGACAACAGGTCAATCCAACTCCTTGGCTCACAGAACGACATGGCTACGATCCGACTTCCCCTGCCCGCCGCCGCCCCCTCATCCCCCCCTCGCCAACAATCCAAAAGAGGAATTTAGGTCCAAAAGAGGAATTTAGGTTCATTTTGAAGTTGACAAAGGAACGAATCGCGGGGAAAGTTTTGGCGGACGAGAGGAGTGGTAGCCTTTTGCCGACAGGGCGCCTGCATGAAGAAATACATTTTGCCGTTTTTGCCGTTGCTTGCAATCATTGTCGGCGTTGTCGCCGCGTTTGGCACGGGCGGGGCCGACGAACCCACCGAGCCGGTGGTGCTGGGTGAAGAGGACTTGATGGAGCAGGTCGAAATCTGGCGCAACCAATACCGCCGCATGACGCCGGGCGACGGCCCGCTGGTGCAGGACGTGGGCGAGTTGCCCGCGGCGTGGGAGGAGTTCGGCAACCGCTGGAGCTCCGCCCCGGCGGAGCGGGACTTGGCGACGTGGCTGGTGCCTTTCTCGGCAGAGCGCCAAGGCGACACGACGGTCATCCGCGATGCCGACGGCGTCATCCTTTGGAGCGGCACCACGGACTTCGCCAAGCCGGGCTCCACGAACGTGAGCATCACCGGCGCGCTCGTGGACGAGGCCGACTGGCCGTTCTACGACGCCTCCCGCTGGGAGGTGTTCCGGCGACTGCATGAAATGGACGAGATGCACGGAGGAATGCGAGGAACGAATGGACCGTATACTAACGGATTGCGGTTCACGAACATCTGGATGGAGACGAACGGGAATTGTCGCCTGGGCCTTGCGTGGGAGTCCAATGGCGTGGTGGAAGTGTTCTGCCGCGCGATGCACACCGAAACATGGACAAACACCGTTGTCTACACGAATGAAGAAAACCAGGTGTTGACCGACGAATTTACGCATTGGAGGCAACTCGACACGTTCCACGGCATCCCCGACGATTGGGTTTTGCTTGGCACCACGACGATAACCAACGGCTCTGGGATTTTTACCGACACCAACCATGTCCCAGATTACGACCGTGTGAAGTTCTACGCCGCGGCCGCGCTCGCGGATTTCGACGACGACGGGTTGTCGGACGGCCAAGAGTGGCTTGGCGGCACCTCCGCCACCAACGGGGACACGGACAACGACGGCCTCTCCGACTACGACGAGCGGAACGTCTACCACACCGACCCGAACAAGGCGGACACTGACAAAGACGGCATCATTGACGGGGAAGAAGTCCTCAGGGAACTCGACCCGCTGGACAGGGACTCGGACCATGACGGGCTCTTCGACGGGGCGGAAGACGTTTGGCAGACGAACCCGAAGAACCCCGACAGCGACCATGATGGTCTGCCGGACGGTTGGGAGGTGGACAACGGATTGGTTCCCACGAACGCGACGGGCGCGAACGGGGCGGACGGCGACCCGGACAACGACGGCTTTCCCAATTCCCTGGAGTTCTTGTTGGGCGGCGGGGCCATGAATCCCGCGTGGAGCGGGGAGCAACTGGCATACCGTCTTTGCCACTTGCAAAACGGAGACACCCAGCCGGGGCTACGGGTGGACATCGCGGACGCGCTGAATTGCGGCGGGGCAAACGACACCCGTCAAAACGTCGCGGACAGCTTGAACGTGCCCTCCTTGATGGAGTGCGGCTATTACATCAACCTGGCGGTGGAGGGAAAAGTCGAGGATCAGAACTCGGGTTACGACAAAGTGTCGTTCGAGGCGGCCGCGGATACGGAATTTTTCGAGGGGAACAACAATTTCAACGGGTGCACGATGGCCACGAAGTGCGCCACCAACCAGGTCCTGATCATGGCCAACAGCCAAGTCCGCTTGCGCTATGACACCGTGGGACACATGTATCACACGGGAGCCTATGCCAAGGTCGTCGGCGCCACCGTGGCCGCGCCCTACGCTGTGGCGGTTAGTGGGCCGAAATTCCTGCGCATTGGCGATACAGCGGCGTTCACGGCCTCAGGTGGCGCCGGCGGGCCCTTCTCTTGGAGCGTGGCCGGCAATGCCGCCATCATTGGACAGAATGGGCTGTTGCAGGCCGTCACGAACGGCGTTGCCACCGTGATGGCCACGGACAGTACCGGCGGTTGCACGGGCACAAAGGATATTGTCGTGGGGCGGATTTCGATTGACAACGTCTTTTCCGGGCAGCTTCCAGGAAAGGAGTGCAACGCGTTGTTGGCGCCGCATCCCATGATTATGGGAACGCGTCCCGACAATTTGGGATATATTTCCGTGGCGGCAAGCGTGCATCCTTCGGATTGTCCTTGTCCCGCGCTTGTCGGTGTGCGCCATGAGGACGACATTTTAAAATGTGCCCGGATTATTCAACCCCGGACGTCTCTCCATTTTTCGCCAGCGGGCGGCCGGGAGCTTTACGATGTGGTCGGAGGATTCGATTTGGATGGCGGCGGGAGATTGCAAGACGGGAAAATCACGGTGTGGACGACCAATACTTTCCGGCTGTTGCGGCAATTTGATTACTCATGGTCTTCGTTCATGTTGTCTGGCGGCGAGATTTTGTCATGGGGAATCGCTTCGCAATTGCTTGACGCTTTTGTGAACGACACCATTCCCGACGTCGCCACCTCGAGCAGCACCACGATTTCGGCTACGGAGCTGACTCATCCCGTCGGGGCGTTTTGGACGGAGGAGTGTACGGTCTCCACCCGTCAGTATCTTTACAGTGCAGACACGAAGTTGGCCAAAGATGTTGCTAAAGACAGCCATGTCGTGGCCGCTGTAGAAGCGAATCTGGCGAATCATGCGGAGGAAGTTGAGGGGTGGTTTGCCATGCACCAAGACGCATCCCACGAGTTCGGCCCGTGGTCTTGGAGTACAAATGGACTTGATTTCGATGGCTGGGGGTTGCAATTTGCTTTCGGACACGTCAATGCCAGTGGCACAGTTTCCGTAACCGTGAATCGCTATGGGTTGTCGGTGACGAGGGCCGTCTATTCTGGAGCGTTCACGGACATCTATGATTTTGCCTATGACGGCCCATATCCGTCAGAACACGCGGCCACCCTCCAGGCTGGATATCCTACATTGGGAACTGGGGGGCGCGTTTTCAAGGTTCGGGTTCAATTCGAGCGCGACACCACGGATTTCGACTATGACTTTGAGTGAAAGGAACAAAACACAAGGAACAAAACATGAAAAAAACTTTTTTTGCCGTTTGCGCAGTGCTGGTTGCATTCGGGGCGCGGGGCGGGGAGCCCGCCGGGGACGCCCTCGGTTATTGGAGGGAGGTTGTGGAGGGGCACACGTTCGGGGAGGTGCTGGAGGTTTTCGCGGAGGGGCCGGAGATGGAATGGCCCGCGGTGCATTCTTCGGGTTTTCCTCAGGGGCGGGAGGATGCGGCGCGCGACGCGGCCTACAGGGCCTTGGAAGCGCGGCTCCTCGACGGGCTGGAAGCATTCGAGGCCGGATTGCGGGGTTTGCCCGAGGCGGAATTCCTGTCCCGCGCCGGCATGCTTCTGGACATGCGGGAGCATTTTTCCCGCCAGAATGCCTACGCAAACCTGCTGTTCTCCGACGCCATCGGTTGTTGCATTGCCGCGGACATCGCCGCGCGGCTTGCCTCCCGGCCGGGCGTGAGCAAGGAGATGATGGCCCTTCTGGAGCGGTTGGAAAGTGTCCGCCCGGACTTGGACGCCTTCCGGGACTTGGCCCGGGCGGAACTGGCGGGAAGATGGCCGGACGGCGACGAATGGCCGACGGGGGACGATGCCGACGGGCAGAAGCGCCTTGCCGCGCTTTGGAACGCCTTGATGCCGGGCATCCCGGTCGGGTGGCCGGGGCCGGATGCCCGCATGGACCTCGCCACCCTCCTGCACATCCAGGGAGTCGATGGACTGCTGATCCGGCTGGTCGCTTCCGACACGACCATCCACACCCTCTTGCCGTCCCTTGCCTTGTACCGGCAAACCGCCCCGGACGCACCGGCCGGGGCGGCTTACCGCGATTTCGAAACGGTTTTGGGCGACACGCCGGCGCCTGGCTCCTTGGGCTCCCGCCTGTTCACGTTGAATGATGCGGCGGGTGCCGCCGACGAACTCGCCGCCAATGTCGCCTCCGGGAAAATTTGGATTCGCATCGCCTTCTCCATGTCCCAAATCGAAAAATGGCACGAATCGCGCCGCGCGGGAAGGGGGCCTGAATACAATTGACCCAGCGGAGAATGCCGGTGCAATCATTTTCGGCGAAGTGGATTTTGGCCATGTATTCGGCCGTTCTTTGATCAGTGACGCCTGGGATTTCGATTACGAAAGGATGAACAATGAAACGAATACGATTCCATCACCGTGACCGTTTCTGTTTCGCGCTTGCGGTGGTAGTTGCCGCAGGCTTGATTGTGGCCCGAGCGGACGATTCCCTGGCCGGGGGTGACTTCCTTGCGGTGAAAGGTATCGAGGGATTTGCCTCTGTCGTCGCAACGCGAGACATGGAGGCGGCGTCCATTTCCGACGTCAAATCCGTTGGTGCAGGCGGAACGGAAAGGCTGGCTTGGGGACAGTCGATGCTGGAAGACTTGGAGCGGCTGCAAAAAACGGACGATGCGGACGATTGGGCGAGGACGGAGGACGTTTTCGCGTTCCGGGACTGGTGCATCGGGGCTCCCGGGCGCGGCAACCTGCTCTTGGCAATCGCGGCGGAGGACACCGCCGCCACCCTGCTGTTCCGGTCTCTTGCCGAAGACCAGACACGAGGCGACGAGGTGCATCGGCGTTTCGGGCGATGCCTGCCGAACGGACTGTCGGCGGATTACTGGCTGGAAACTCTCGCCATGGAGGGCATCGTCGTGGATTGCGGTGACGCCCTGAAGGCGTCGGACCCGGAATACATTCGGATGGGAACTGTCTTGGAAACGCTCGATGCCAAGTTGGGCGGATGGGGCAATCCGATGAACGGGCCCAAACGGGACGGCACTTGGAATGGGTGCACAGAGGTCTTCGCTCCGGGACAACTGGCGTTTCGGGTGATGTTGATTACACGCAAGGAAATCGCGCTAGAGGTGTGTCTGGACATCCTTCATGCCGCTGGTAGCATCCCGGAAGAGCGAACGGCGTTCATTGATGCCGCGAACAAATACGCCGCGCAAACCCTTCGCAAACGCGATCGTTTCACGAGCTGGACCATTGCCTCCGACGTTTGGGACTGTTGGGCGGCGGCACTGGCGGAAACGGAGAAGAAATAAATTCCATCAATCTTTTCTGCCCCACGAAACTTATGGGGGGGCAGATTCCATCTCTTCACGATCAGAAGTTCGCCCCAACGCCAGTCCCTGCGGCCATAAGGCAACTGACAATCCGGCACTTGGATTGGGAAATCATGCAAGCGTCCCTCCATCTGCGCCGCCCCTCTTCCAGTCCAAGAACTTTCCGTCCAGACCTCTCGCTTCCAGTCAGCCGAACGGTGCCCCCACTGCGGACACAGCTTCGCCCCGTCGTGGGAATGCCCCCAGTGGGTGGGATTTGTCCTGCTGGGGCTATTCGTCGGGATGTTGGTCTGGGCGGCGCTTCACTGACCGCTCGACAACGTGGTCGATGTGGTTCAATCCTGTGGATCTCGACCGAAATCTCGAATATGACCCCGACCGCAATCTCAACCCGAAAGGATACCGTCATTTTGAGACCCAGTAGGTGGCGGGTCGAAGGCATGGCGTTGCCTGCCGGATTGCCAAGGAGGCAAGCCTCGCCGAGCTTCTCCCCGACCCGCCGCGCCCGCCGCCACCGCCCCCCCCGACCGGCGTCTTCTATTCCCTCATCCACCCCCTTGATCCGACCGTTTCCAAGCCCGACATTCCCTTTGCCTGCGACCCCCAGGCCTTCTGCAAGCGCATTCGGCAAGGGGT
>JAZQOP010000178.1:0-3650 GCA_045627965.1 Kiritimatiellia bacterium
CACTGCCTGGGCCTTCCAGCCTGCCCGGCATCCCGGACGCCTCCCCCAATTCCGTGATTTTTCGGCGGAACATTGGGTATTTTGCCAATTTTTGGCCCCACTGGGCGGCAATCCGGACGATTTGCTCGGCCGCCGGGGCCCCGGACGCGGCCCGCCCGGGGAGCGGCCCCTGCCGGAGGGGACCGGAATAGGGATGGAATCCGGCCCTGTTGCGAATCCGCCCGGGATGCCGGACGCATCCCGCCCCCGCCAAAAACCGCGCCCCAAAAACCGTGATTTTTCGCTGGAACATTGGGGTTTTGGCGCATTCTTGCCTTTTCGGCCCGCCGCCCCCCTTCGCCCCGCCCCCTCAGCGCCACTCGTGCTTCGGATACTTCCGCGCGAGCTCGGACTTGATGCGCGGATAGTGGTCGCGCCAGAAGCCCGCCAGGTCCCGCGTAATCTGCACCGGCCGCTGCGACGGCGCCAGCACCTGCAGGACCAGCCCGACGCGCCCGTGGACGATCGCCGGAAGCTCCTCGACCCCGAACAGCTCCTGGATGCGCATGGCGACGAACGGCTCGGGCGCATCGGCGTAGTGGACCTTTGCGCTCCGCCCGTTCGAGAGCGTCACGCGCTCGGGCGTCGCCCCTTCGACCGCCGCCTGCTGCGCCGCCGACAGGTAGTCGCGCACCGTCCCGAGCACCGGCACGTCCTTGAGCTCCTTCAGCGCGACGTGCCCCGCGCACAGCTGCCCGACGATCAGCTCCTTCGCCCCCTCGTCATAGGCGGGCACCCCATATTCGGGGCACGTCCGCGCCACCAGGTTCGTCCGCGCGATCCAGCTTTCCACCGCGCGGTCCCAGCGCTTGAACGGCAGCGCATCCAGCCGCGCCACCGCCGCCGCCAGCAGCGCCTCGCCCTCCCCCCGCGGCGGCTCGCACGGCCGCACCGACAGCGCCAGCCCCCGGAACATCGTCCGCCGTTCCCCGACGGCCCGCCCCGCCGCCGCGTCCCAGGCCGCGGCCGTCTCCTCGCGGAATTCGTCGCCGAACAGCTCCCGCAGCCACTCCTCGCGGATGCCTGTCGCCTGGGCGATGCGCGTCTCGGACGCCCCGTCGCCCGTCCCGATCTCCGCGATCTCCGTCGCCACCAGCAGCGCCGACTGCCCCGCGAGCGAATCCCGCGACAGCTCCGCCCGCCGGCCGCCGGCCAGCTCGCACCGCCGCGTCCCCTTGTCCAGCCGCCGCGCCAGCTGGTCGGAAAAGGCCGCCAGCAGGCAGCGCGCCAGCACATCGGCGGGCACCTCGGCGTCGGCGGCGGCATCCGGCGCCCCGCCGGGGCGCGCGAGCCCCAGCCCCGCGGCCATCGCCAGGAACCGCCGGCCCAGCATCCCGGCCGCGCGCGCCGCCCCGGCATGGATGCCCAGCCGCCGGCACGTCTCCAGGTCATATTTCGCCTCGGCCGCCCGCCGCAGCGCCCGTAGCGCAAACACCAGGTCCGACCCTCCGCCGCCGCCCAGCACGTCGTCGCGGTAGCCCTCCGTCCGCCCGTCCACGCGCCGCAGCAGGATCGGCCGCCCCTGCGACAGCGCGCACAGCAGGGCCACCTCGCGGACCGCGCCCGCGGCGCGGACGCCGTCGCGCCGCTCCTCGTCGGCCGCCGCCAGGAGCATCCGCGCATAGCGCGGGTGGACGGGGAACGCCATCATGCGGCGGCCCAGGGCCGTCGGGGCGTTCGACGCGTCGAGCGCCCCGAGGTCGCGCAGCAGCCCTTCCGCCCGCGCCAGGGCCGTCTCGCCCGGCGCCTCCAGCCACGCATAGCCCCGGAAATCCCGCACCCCGAGGCTCGACAGCGCCAGCAAAATTTCCGCCGGGTCGACGCGCCGGATCTCGGGCGCCTCCTGCGCCGCGCGGCAGCGGTGGTCCGCCTCGCCCCACAGGCGGATGCACATCCCGGGCCCCGTGCGCCCCGCGCGCCCCGCCCGCTGCTCGGCCGAGGCCTGCGAAACCGGCTCCACCAGCAGCGTGTCGATCCCGCGATACGGATCGTAGCGCGCCACCCGCGCCAGCCCCGAATCCACCACCAGCCGCACCCCCGGGATCGTCAGCGACGTCTCCGCCACGTTCGTCGCCACCACGATCCGCCGGCGCGCGCCGTCCCCGCCGCATACCGCGCGGTCCTGCGCCTCGGGCGGCAGCTCCCCGTGCAGCGGCGCCACCTCCGCGCCGCGGCCCGCCGGCGAGTTCCGCAGCGCGTCGATCGTCTTCGCGATCTCGTAGGCCCCCGGCATGAACACCAGCGTCGTCCCCTCCGCGCCGATCCCTTCGCGCAGCGCCCGCTCCACCGCGAGCACCGCGCCGTCCCAGGGCTTTTCGCGCTGCAGGTCGCCCGCGTAGCGCACCTCCACCGGAAACATCCGCCCCTCGCCCTCCACCGTCTCCGCGCCCGGCAGGACCCCGGCCACCAGCGACGTGTCGATCGTCGCCGACATCACGACGATCCGCAAATCCGCGCGCCCCCCCGACTCCTGCAGCCGGCGCATCTCCGAGAGCGTCACGTCGCCGTAGGCATGCCTCTCGTGGAACTCGTCGAACACCACCGCCGCCACCCCGTCCAGCCGCGGATCCTCCGCCAGCCGCCGCAGCAAGATCCCCTCCGTCTCGTAGACGATCCGCGTCCCCTTCCCCGCCCGCGACTCCATCCGCACCCGGTAGCCCACCTCCCCCCCCGGCTCCCCGCCCCGCTCCTGCGCCACGCGCACCGCCAGCATCCGCGCCGCGATCCTCCGCGGCTGCAGCACCACCACCTGGCCGTGCTCGCCCAGCAGCCCCTCGTCCAGCAGCATCTGCGGCACCTGCGTCGACTTCCCCGATCCCGTCGGCGCACACACCACCACCCGGTTCCCGCGGCGGCACGCCCCGACGATCCGCCCCCGCACCTCCTCGATCGGCAGCGACCCGCCCCTAGCCATCGCACCGCCCCGCGCCATCGCGCAAGAACGACCAAAACGACACGCACGTCGCCGCCAGCGCATCCGGCGTCGACTCGTTCGGGAGCCAATAGTTCGCCCGCGACGCCTTCACCTCCGGCGGCAGCTGCGCCGCCAGGCGCGCCCGGGCCGCCGCCTCGTCCAGGCCGCGCGCCGCCAAGCGCGGCAGCAGCACCTCCGCGGGCACCTTCAGGCAGGCCGTCGCATCCCAGTCCCCCTCCATCCCCGACTCGAACAGCAGCGGGATCGCCGCCACCCCGACGCCCCCTCGCGCCCGCACCCCCTCGCGCCACTCCGACAACCTTGCGCGGATCAGCGGATGCGTCGTCGTATTCAGCACCGCCATCGCCGACGGATCCGCGAACACGATCTTGGCCAGCGCCGCGCGATCCACCGAGCCATCCGCCGCCAGCACCTCCGGCCCGAACATCGCCGCCAGCGCCGGCGCCAGCGCCCCGCCCGCCGCATACAGCCCGTGCGCCACGTCGTCCGCGTCGATCGTCTCCGCCCCCAGGCCGGCGAAAAACGACAAGGCGAGCGACTTCCCGCCCGCGATAGGCCCCGTCAGCGCCACCACCTTCGGGTGCGCCACCGGCGGCGGGAGATTTTCGATGAACAGCCAATCCTTCATAGCGCCCGCCACCCTACACGCCCTTGGCCTCCCCCGCAACCTTTTTCC
>JAZQOP010000179.1:0-2182 GCA_045627965.1 Kiritimatiellia bacterium
CTTGGCTCCGACCCGACTGCCGGCGCCGTCCGCCCCTGCCAACGGCGCCCCCGCCCCCTATACTGCCCCGCGCAACGCGTCGCTCCCCATGAAACTCTACCAGCGCTACCTCCTCTCGCACGTCCGCCGTCCGTGGATCTACATCCTGGTCGGCTTTTCGGCCATTGCCGTCCTGGTCGACCTCTTCGACAACTTTTCGGACTTCATGGACGGCAGCATGCCCTTCCTCCAGATTGTCCTCTACTACGCCGTCCTTGTCCCGACCTACCTGCCCTACATGCTGCCGGTGTCCATCCTGCTGGCGCTCCTCTACGCCCTCTGGAACCTCGGCAAGTCCTCGGAAATCACCGCCATGCGCGCCTGCGGCCTCTCGCTTTCGCAGATCATCTCGCCGTTCATCTCGCTCGGGCTGGCGTGCTCGGTCGCGCTGCTGCTCATCAACGAGTTCTTCAACCCGTGGGCGATGCACTGGACCAAGCAGTTCCGCGAGGACCGCGAGCTCCAGCGCCAGGGGCAGGTCCGCCTCGAGCACGGCTTCTCCTACCTGGGGGCGAAGAGCCACCGGCGCTGGTCGGCCGTCACCTTCAACCCGCGCGCCGACGCCAACTACGAGCTGCGGGGGCTTTCGATCGTCCAGTACCGCCCCGACAGCTCCGAGGAGTTCCGCCTCGAAGCCTCGCGCGGCCTCTGGCTCGACGGCTACTGGTGGTTCGAGAACGTCAAGACGCGCTATTTCGACCGCAACAACCGGCCGATCGGGCGCGTCGAGCCCGCCGCGCAGCTCGACCTGACCAGCCTGTCCGAGACGCCGCAGGACTTCATCGACGAGACGAAGGACCCCGAGACCGAGCGTTCCGCCGCCGACATCCGGCGCTTCCTGGCGACGCACGACACGATTTCCCGCGCCGCCCGCAACCGCCACCGCACGGACTACTGGTATCGCCTTGCCTCGCCATGGCTGTGCATCATCGTCGTGCTGCTCGGCGTGCCGTTCGGGACGTCGACCTCGCGCAAGGGCATGGGGATGGGAATCCTCTTCGCGCTGCTGTCCTTCTTCGGCTACTACGTCCTGATGAGCTTCTGCCTCTACTGGGGCAAGGACGCCCAGGTCCTGCCGCCCTTCCTCGCCGCGTGGCTGCCCGACATCCTCTTCGCCACCCTCGGCATCGTCCTCCTCCAGCGCATCCGCTGACCCGCCCATGGCCCCCTCCGCCCCCATCCTCGCCGAGCTCCAATACGTCCTGCGCAAGGCCGACGCCCCGGCGCTCTGCGACTGGCTCCGCGCGACCTTCCGCCTCGAACCGGTCTCCGCCGAGACGCCCTCCTCGCCCCTCGCCGTCGTCACCCTCTATCCCCCGGCCCTTGCCGACGCCGAACGCGCCGCCGCCCGGCCGCCGCCCGCCGGCATCCCCGTCGTCTCCGTCCACGCCCGGACCCTCCATCCGCGCGAATGGACGGACTTCTGGCACCACCACTTCACCGCCACGGACATCGGCCGGCGCCTCCGGACCGTCCCCGTCTGGGAGCGCTGCCCCGACCGCCGCCGCATCAACCTGCGCATCGACCCGGGGCTGTCCTTTGGCACGGGCGCGCACTTCACGACCCGCTACTGCCTTGAGGAGCTCGAACGGCTCGCGCCGGGCGCCGCCTCCATGCTCGACGCCGGCGCGGGATCCGGCATCCTGGCCATCGCCGCCAGGAAGCTCGGCATCCCGAAGGTCCACGCCTTCGACTTCGACCCCGTCTGCCTGCGCCAGTTCGCCCGCAACCGCTCCATCAACCGCCTGCCCCCGGACGCCATCCGCTACGACCTCCGGAACGTCCATTCCCTCAAGCCGCCGCGCCGCCCCTACGACATCGTCTGCGCCAACATCCTCGCCTCCATCCTCATCGCCGCCGCCCCGCGCCTCTGGGCCTGCACAGGACGCCACATCGTCCTCGCCGGCATCCGCGACGCCGATGCCGACGCGGTCGCCGCCGCCTTTTCCGCCCTCGGCGCCCGCGAAACCGCCCGCGATTCCGACGCCCGCTGGACCGGCCTCACCTTCTCCCGCTAAAAGCCCCGCGCCCCATGCGGCTTTGCGGCCCCTGCCGAACCCGCCTTCCCCCGCATCCTTGCCGAATGCCTCCCCCCTTCATGGCCCCTTTTCACTAACCACTAATCACTAACCACTAACCACTA
>JAZQOP010000180.1:0-2160 GCA_045627965.1 Kiritimatiellia bacterium
CCGAGCCGACGGCCAATGACGACGCCCCGGCCCCGAAGCTGCACATCCCCAAGCCCAAGCCCGACGCCAATGCCCGACGCGGCGATCCGAACGATCCCGCCGTCCAGCTCACCCTTTCGTCCTTCGACGGCCGCCTCCTCGACCCCGAAGGCTGAACCTTCAACCCCTAAACCGCAACCCATCCAACCCAAAGGTACCCCATGCCCAACATCATGAAAATGCTCCAGCAGGCCAGCAACATCCAGAAAAACATGGCCAAGACCCAGGAAGAGCTTGCCGCGCAGACCCTCGAAGCCTCCTCCGGCGGCGGCGCCGTCACCGTCACCATCTCGGCCACCGGCGACATCCAGTCCATCAAGATTGCCCCCGATGCCGCCAAGTCCGGCGACGCCGAGATGCTTGAGGATCTCGTCCTGACCGCCGTCCGCTCCGCCCAGGAGCTGGCCCGCGAGACCTCCTCCAAGGCCATGGAAAAGGTCACCGCCGGCCTCAAGCTCCCGCCCGGGTTCGGCTTCTAGGCCCGTCCGGACGCCCCCGCAGATGGATCCCCTTCGCCAGCTGGCCGACGCGCTTGCCGACCTGCCGGGCATCGGCCGCCGCAGCGCCGAGCGCATCGCGACCTACCTCGCGCGGCATCCCGACGACCGCGCCAAGCCGCTGCTCGACGCGCTGGATGCGGCGCGCGCCTCGCTGACGGCGTGTTCCATCTGCGGCTCCGTCACGGCGCGCACCCGGAATCCCTGCGCGCTCTGCTCGTCGCCCGACCGCAACCCGGCCCTGCTCTGCATCGTCGAGGACCCGGCCGACATCCCCCTCCTGGAACGGTCCGGCGAATTTTCCGGCCGCTACTTCTCCCTGATGGGCAAGCTCTCGCCGATGCGCGGCCAAGGCCTCGCCGACCTGCGACTGGACGCCCTCAAGAAGCTCGTCGCGTCGGCCAAGGTCGAGGAGGTCCTCCTCGCCCTGAACTCCGACGTCGAGTCCGACGCCACCGCCTCCTTCCTCCGCTACGAACTTTCGGCCGCCTTCCCGCGCCTTCGCATCAGCCGCCTCGCCTGGGGGCTGCCGGCCGGTTCCGCCATCGCCTACTCCGACCCCGTCACCCTCGGCCGCGCCATCCGCGGCCGGACCCAGGCCTGAAAACGCCCCTCCCGACGCCTTTCCCAAAGGAAACCCTGCCATGACGCCCCCCCCCGTCCCGTTCCCCGCCCCGCGCTATTCGAACGTCGCCGTCCTGATGGGCGGCCCGTCGTCCGAGCGCGAAGTCTCGCTCCGTTCCGGCGCCGCCGTCGCCGCCGCCCTGCGCGAAGCCGGCGTCGCGGCCGTCCACGAGGTCGAGGTCGCTCCGGACTGCACCTACGCGCTCCCCGACGGCATCCAGGCCGCCTTTGTCGCCCTCCACGGCCGCTTTGGCGAAGACGGCGTCGTACAGGCCCAGCTGCGCACCGCCGGCATCCCCCATACCGGTTCCTCGCCCGAAGCCTCCGCCAACGCCTTCGACAAGTCCCGCGCCAAGCCCATCCTGCGCGCCGCGGGCGTCCCGACCGCCGATTTCCGCCTCCTGTCCTCGCCCGACGACCCCATCGACCTCCCCCTGCCCCTCGTCGTCAAGCCCGTCCGCCAAGGCTCCTCCGTCGGCGTCGCGCGCATCTTCGACGCCGCGCAGCTCCAGCCGGCGCTGGCGGCCGCCTTCGCCCTCGACGACCAGGTCCTTGTCGAGACGTTCATCCCCGGGCGCGAACTGACCGTCGGCATCGTCGGCGACACCGTCCTGCCCGTCCTCCAGATCATGGCGCCGGGCGACAACTTCGACTACGCCACCAAGTATGCCCCTGCCTCCGCCGGCGGCGCCACGCACCTTGTCCCCGCGCCCCTGCCCCCCGACGTCTTCGCCCGCTGCCAGGCGGTCGCCCTCGACACCTGCCATGCCCTTGGCTGCTCCGGCATGGGGCGCGTCGACATCCGACTGACCGACGACAACCGCCCCTACGTCCTCGAGCTCAACAACATCCCCGGCCTCACCTCCCTCTCCCTCCTGCCCGACATGGCCCGCGCACACGGCTGGTCCTATCCCGAGCTCTGCCTCCGCATCCTCAACCTCGCCAGCCTGTGAACCCCGCCGACGCCGCGCCGCCCCCCCCCCCCCCTCCCCCCCCCGCC
>JAZQOP010000181.1:0-3516 GCA_045627965.1 Kiritimatiellia bacterium
GGTGCGGTTTTGCATGCGCGGGGATTTGCAGGGGGGGATCGGGGATGCGGAGGAGCGGCTGGGATGGGGGCGGGATGTTTCGGAGCGGATCGCGGACTATGAGCCGACGTTTGTGCTGGCGCCGGGGGACCTGGCGGACGAGGCCTACGAGACGCACGGGACGCGGCTGGCGGCGTGGAGCAACTTTTTCCGGTGCTGCACGCGGGAGATCGGGACGACGCATTTCATGACGTCGCAGGGGAACCACGACTACGCGAGCAATTCGCCGGCGCTGAAGGAGAGCACGGGGGTGACGTTCGACGGGAAGCGGGGGTGGATCCACCGGGTGTTCACGTATCCGGAGCCGAGGGGGCCGGCGGAGCTGTCGTATGCGTTTTCGGCGGGGCCGGCGCGGGTGGTGGTGCTGAACTCGGACGCGGACATTCCCGCGCAGAACGACTTGCTGGAGCGCGAGCTGCAGCGGGGGGCGTATGATCCGGATTGCGCGTTCCTGATCTTGGTGGAGCACCGGCCGCCGTATTCGGGGATCCATTACGAGGGGAACGCGGAGGTCAAGACGAACTGGGTCTACCGGCTGGCGATGTATGAGGGGGACCTGGTGGTGTCGGGGCATGTGCACGCCTATCAGCGGTATCTGCCGCGGCGCGGGGTGACGGCCCTGGTGACGGGCGGCGGCGGGGCCTACCTGGTGACGGACGTGGCGGGCACCGACCAGGCGGACGGCTGCTCGACGACGTGCTGCCACTTCGTCCAGGCGACGATGACGGGGGCGGGGATTTCGTGCGAGGCGGTGCGCTCGGACGGGCAGGTCTTCGACCAGTTCGAGGTGGTGCCGCACCGGCAGGTGCGGGTGTCGCCGGCGTTCCCGAAGGCGGGCGGGACGGCGACGGTGCGGTTCGCCCCGGCGACGGCCCCGCAGGGACGGGTGTTCCTGCACTGGGGGACGGATGACTGGGCCGGGGTGGCCGACGCGGAGATGGCGCCGGGCGAGGACGGGGCGTTCACGGCGCAGGTGCAGGTGCCGGCGGGGGCGGAGCGGCGGCTGGTGTTCTGCTTCAAGTCGGTGGACGGGGGGACGACGAACTGGCTGAACAACTACGAGCTGAACTGGCAGGCGCTGCTGGACGACGGGGCGGTCCCGCCGGACCCGATGGTGCCGCAGCCGACGGTGCTGGAGGGGTCGCCGATCGTGACGGAGGACCCGCCGGGTGGCGCGATGAACAATGCGTCGGATGCGTTCGACTTTGCGACGGACGGCGTGGCGCTGCGGCGGAGCCCGTGGGGGGAGGGGTTCGGGGACTTCGGGCGGGTGTGGGTGAACGCGGACGCGGAGAACCTCTATGTCGGCGGCGAGGGGATGGAGCTGCCGGCGGGCGGGAACGTGGCGGCGATCTTCCTGGGGCTGGGGTCGCTGACGGATGACGCGGAGAACCTGTGGCACCTGTCGGGGCTGCCGGAGGGGCTGGACAAGATGCACAACGTGCGGTTCGTCGAGCCGATGGACGTGGCGATCTTGCTGGGGGACCAGTATGGGGACAAGGTGGCGTATACGAATTTCACGGTGGGCGGCGATTCGGGGCCGAACCTGGGGCAGGGCATCTACTACCTGGCGCGGGCGACGGGGAAGTTTTCGCCGATGACGGGGGCGACGCTGTCGCAGTTCACGGAGCCGGACCCGACGGCGGCGACGGGCCGGATGACGACGCACTGGGAGGCGCGGATGCCGTGGAGCGCGCTGAATGCGTCGTATCCGCCGGCGGAGGACAACAACCTGTTCCTGTGCGGCGTGATTGCGTCGGGGAGCACGAGCGGCGACGACCGCTACCTGTCGCGGAGCCTGCTGGCGGCGCGGGGCTACGGGTTGACGGACATTTACGGGAACCACGGCTTTTCGACGGTGACGCTGGACCCGCACCGGGTGCATTTCGCGAGCGGCGACTTCCTGGGGGACGGCGTGAAGAACGGCTTCCGCCAGGAGTTCTACGGGACGGTGGCGGGCCCGGCGGCGGATTCCGACACGGACGGCGACGGCGCGGACCTTCTGAGGGAGTTCCGCACGGGGACGGATCCGACGGACCCGGAGAGCGATTTTGTGGTGTCGGCGGACGGTTCGGGGGCGATCGAGGCGCCGGCGAGCGGGCGGACGTATGTGCTGGAGCGGTCGACGAACCTGCTGGAAAGCGCGGCGGGGTTCGTTCCAGTGGCGACGAATGCCGGGACGGCCCGGTTCGAAGGGATCGAAGCCGGCCCGGGGGCGGCGTTCTACCGGATGTGGGCGAAGTAGGGGCGGGGGAAGACGGCTCCGCCTCCCCGGGAAAGACGGGGGGCGGACCCGTTTTGCGCTCACCCGGCGCCGGGGCCAAAATGGGGCAAAAAGCCCAGCGTTTACCGAAAAACCACGAAATGTTTTCGGGCCGGCGGGGGGGGCGGGGGTCAGGCGAGGGGGATGCAGACGTCGATGACGAAGGTGCCGTCGGAGCCGTCGGAATGGTAGAGCTCGTATCCGGGGCGGTCGGCGCATTCGTAGCCGTTGTCGGCGAGGCGGCGGTAGCATTCGGACCAGACGGCGGCGAAGGCTTCGACGGGGACCTGGCAGCGGCAGACCCAGTGGCGGCCGCCGGGGATGTCGGCAAGGGTGACCGGCGGGACAGCCTGGGCGCCGGCGGGGACTTCCATGCAGGCGTCGGCGCGGCACTTTTCGGGGGGGGTGACGGAGGGGTCGTCCCAGTAGCGGCAGAGGATGGCGCCCTGGCCGACGAAGCCGCGCGGGGTGGCCCAGGCGCAGAGCTCGCCGAGGGCGCCTTCGACGGTTTCCGTGCCGTAGGGGCCGATTTTGCGGATGTAGGCGACGTGGCGGACGGGGAGGTCCTGGACTTCGCTGCGGATGACGAGGGGGGCGGGGGTTGGCATGTCGGTTTTCTCCTGTGGTTCTTCCTGGGTGGCGCGGGCGGAACCGTTCCGTCCGTTGCCGGGGGAAGCATAGGAGATGCGGAGGGCGGATGCGTCTTGTCCGTTGCGGAGATTGTTTCCGGCCTTGCGGCGGCGGGCCTGGGAGGGGGTGAGGCCGTAGGCGGCCCGGAAGGCCTTGGCGAAGTTTTGCGAGCTGGAGAAGCCGCAGGCGAAGGCGATGTCGGTGACGGACTGGCGGGGCGAGCCGACAAGGAGGCCCATGGCGCGCTCGAGGCGGAGGCGCCGGACGAAGGCGCCGACGGTTTCGCCGACGAGCGCGGTGAAGAGGCGGTGGAAGTGGTAGGGCGAGCAGCGGGCGGCCTGGGCGGCGCCGGCGATGTCGAGGGGTTCGGCCAGGTGGCCGGACAGGTAGTCCATGGCCCGGCAGACGCGGGCGCGCCAGTCTTCGGTTGTGGTCAGGCGTGTGGTCATGTGCGGGGAAGAATAGCACAAAACGGGCGGCGTGGCGTTTCCTGTGTTGCGGAACGGCGGAGGGCGGTGGGACGGGGGCAAAAATGGGAAAAAAGCCCAGCGTTTACCGAAAAATCACGGGTTGTTTTATTGGGG
>JAZQOP010000182.1:0-2383 GCA_045627965.1 Kiritimatiellia bacterium
GAAACCTGCCGCCAAGAAGCCCGCCGCCAAGAAGACCGCCGCCCGTTCAAACGACCAGTAAACTTTTTACGTTTTTTTGCAACAAATTTGTTGACCTTGTTAATAACTCCGCATTATGCTCCCTTGCAACAAGTTAAGAAATTTTCCGTTTCACGCCGAAACGCTTTTTCCAAACTCTTGTTCATAAAGATTTTCTCCAACAGAAACGTTTGTTCAACTTTTAGCACAGGACCCCAGAGCTTCGTTTTAATAAAAGAAAACCCCGTCCCCCCGGACGGGAAAACATAGGAGAAACAAACATGGCAACGAAACCTGCCGCCAAGAAGCCCGCCGCCAAGAAGCCCGCCGCCAAGAAGGCCGCCCCCGCCAAGAAGCCGGTCGCCAAGAAGGCCGCCCCCGCCAAGAAGGCTGCGCCCGCCAAGAAGGCCGCCCCCGCCAAGAAGCCGGTCGCCAAGAAGGCCGCTCCCGCCAAGAAGGCTCCTGCCAAGAAGGCCGCCCCCGCGAAGAAGGCTCCTGCCAAGAAGGCCGCTCCTGCCAAGAAGCCGGTCGCCAAGAAGGCCGCTCCTGCCAAGAAGCCCGCCGCCAAGAAGGCCGCCAAGAAGTAAGGCGTCTCCCAGGACGTGCGGACGGCGGAGCCCCCGGGCCCCGCCGTCCGTCTTTCCCGCCCCCGAAAACACGTTTCCATTGAATGGAAGCGTGTTTTCGGCTTTTTTCCACACAATGGAAGCATGTTTCCGGCTTTTTTGGACCACTCCGCGTCGCGTGGCTCCGCGCGTTTCTTTCCCTAGGGAAAGCTCCCGTTTCGCGGCCGCCCTGCGCCGGGCGGCCCGGGCTTTGCGCCCGACGGAACACACCATGGAAGCGTGTTCCCGGCCGTTTCTTCCCCGGAGCGGGAAAAAAAGCGTGGCGCAGCCGGGCCGGGAGGAGTAAGGTAGCGCGCGCGCCGGGCTGGGTCCGGCCGCTTCCCGAGGAGTTTCCCATGAGCCATCCCTTCTACGTCACGACCCCCATCTACTACGTCAACGACAAGCCCCACATCGGCCACGCCTACACGACCGTCCTGGCCGACGTCCTGGCCTCCATCCACCGCCTCTACGGCGACGACACCTTCTTCCTGACCGGCACCGACGAGCATGGCCAGAAGGTCCAGGAGGCCGCCGCCAAGCTCGGCATCACCCCCCAGCAGCACGCCGACAACACCGTCGTCCGCTTCCAGGAGGCCTGGCAGCGCCTCGGCATCCGCAACGACGACTTCATCCGCACGACCCAGCCCCGCCACAAGGAGATCGTCCGCGAAATCCTCCAGGACCTCTACGACCGCGGCGAAATCTACCGCGCCGAATACGACGGCTGGTATTGCGTCCCCGACGAGCGCTTCTGCACCGAGAAGGACCTCGTCGACGGCAAGTGCCCCCTCTGCGGCCGCGAAGTCCAGCGCGTCCGCGAGGCCAACTACTTCTTCCGCATGAGCAAATACCAGGACTGGCTCGTCGAATACATCGAGTCGCATCCCGGCTTCATCCAGCCCGAGTTCCGCCGCAACGAGACCCTCGGCTTCCTCCGCAAGCCCCTCCAGGACCTCTGCATCTCCCGCCCGAAGTCCCGCCTCTCCTGGGGCATCGAGCTGCCCTTCGACACCGACTACGTGACCTACGTCTGGTTCGACGCCCTCGTCAACTACATCTCCGCCGCCGGCTACCGCCGCGACGACGCCCGCTTCGCCCGCCTCTGGCCCGCCGTCCACCTCATCGGCAAGGACATCCTCACCACCCACACCGTCTACTGGCCCTGCATGCTCAAGGCCGCCGGCGTCGACATGCCCCGCACCATCTTCGCCCACGGCTGGTGGCTCTCCGGCGACACCAAGATGAGCAAGTCCCTCGGCAACGTCGTCAACCCCATGGACATGATGGACCGCTACGGCGTCGACGCCTTCCGCTACTTCCTCATGGCCGAGATGGCCATGGGCCAGGACGCCTCCTTCACCGAGGACGCCTTCGTCCGCCGCTACAACGCCGACCTCGCCAACGACCTCGGCAACCTCCTCAACCGCGTCGTCAGCATGACCGCCAAATACTGCGGCGGCAATCTCCCCGCCCCCGAGCCCGGCGCCTTCGAGCCCGGCGGCCCCGCCGGCGACCTCTGGGCCTCCGCCTCCGCCGCCGTCGACGCCCTCCTCCGCTCCGCCGAATCCTTCGCCCTCCAGGACGGCATCGCGGCCGTCATGGAAGCCGTCCGCGCCACCAACCGCTTCCTCGAAGCCCGCCAGCCCTGGACCCAGGCCCGCGCCGCCGACCCCGCCCCCCTCGGCACCACCCTCTCCGCCGCCGCCGAGGTCCTCCGCCTCTGCTCCGCCCTCCTCGCCCCCTGCATGCCCGACAAG
>JAZQOP010000183.1:0-1726 GCA_045627965.1 Kiritimatiellia bacterium
GTTGAGGGGGCGGAAGGTGCCGGGGCGCGGCGCCGCTGGATGCCGTACGGGGAGGCAGGCCGCCAGCAGCAGCGAGGCGGCCAGCGGCAGGAGCCGGAGGGGCAGGGGGACGGTGCGGCGTCGCGCGGGAGGCATGGGCTAGAGGGCCTCGAAGTCGGCGACGTCGCCGTTGGCGGGGACGTGGACGTCGATGGAGGGGAGGTTGGTGCGGATCATTTCGGCGAGGGCGTCGCGGGAGTCCTGTTCGCCGTGGACGAGGAAGACGTGCCGGGGATGGGCGTTGCGGACGTAGCGGAAGAGCTCGAGCTTGTCGGCGTGCGCGGAAAAGGCGTGGAGGGAGAGGATCTCGGCCTTGACGGGGAAGAGGTCGCCGAAGATGTAGACGTTCTTCTCGCCGTTCTGGAGGCGGCGGCCCAGGGTGTTGACGGCCTGGTAGCCGACAAGGATGACGCGGTTCTTCGGGTTGGCGATGCCGTGCTTGAGATGGTGGCGGATGCGTCCGTTTTCGCACATGCCCGAGGCGGCGATGACGATGGCGGGCTGGTCGGAGGAGGTGATGGCCTTCGATTCGTCGATGGATTCGGTGAAGGTGATCCAGTCGTGGGCGAGGATGGCGCCGGCCTGGCGGCGGAGGTCGCGGGCGTTGGCGTCGAGATAGGCGGGGTTCTTCTCGAAGACGTCGGTGATGGCGGTGGCCATGGGCGAATCGACGTAGACGGGGACGCGCGGGAGCTCGCCGGCTTCGCGCAGGGCGGCCAGGTGGAAGAGGATCTCCTGCGTGCGCTCGAAGGCGAAGCACGGGATGAGCGCCTTGCCGCCGCGCTGCAGGGGCGGCAGGATCGCGTCGCGGAGGTCGGCCCGCGCATTGACGGCCGGGGCGTGGAGGCGGTTGCCGTAGGTGGATTCGATGATCAGGACGTCGAGGTCCTCGAGCTGGACGGGGTCGTTGAGGAGCGGCAGGCCGTAGCGGCCGAGGTCGAAGGCCAGGGCGACGCGCAGGGGCCGCCCCGAGGCGCGCGGGATGTCCAGCTGCGCCAGGGCGGCGCCGAGGACGTGGCCGGCATCGACATGGACGAGCCGGACGCCGCCGGGGAGCTCGACGGGTTCGTAGTAGTGGTGCGGGCGGATGAGCGGGATGGCGGCCTCGGCGTCCTGGGTGGTGTAGAGGGGGGCGACCTTCGGCTGGCCGCGGCGCGAGGTCTTCTGGTTCAGGTAGGCGGCATCGGCCTCCTGGATGTGCGCCGAGTCGCGCAGCATGATGGGCGCCAGGTCGCCGGTGGCCTTCGTGGTGTGGATGGGGCCGCGCCAGCCCTGGTGCGTCAGGCTCGGGATGTTGCCGCAATGGTCGATGTGGGCGTGCGAAAGGACGAGAGCGTCGACGTCCGCCGGATCGAACCCCAGCGTCGCGTTGAAGGCGTTGGCGACTTCGCGCTTGCCCTGGTAGAGGCCGCAGTCGAAGAGGATCTTGGCCCCGCCGATGTCGAGGAGATGACGCGAACCGGTGACCTCGCTGGCGCCGCCGATGAATGACCATTGGATCATGAAGTGCCTCCTGGGTTGTGCCTTGCGTCGACAACTAAACACTAGCGGGCGCGGAAAGTAAAGGCGAATGATGGGGAGCCGGAGGCGATTTTCGGGCGGATGGGGCCGCAGGGGGGATGCCGGGGCGGGAAAAGTTTGACGGCCCAAACATTGTTTGATGCGTCAAACATTTTGGTCGGGCGGG
>JAZQOP010000184.1:0-3277 GCA_045627965.1 Kiritimatiellia bacterium
GGCGCGGCGCGCGAGGGAAGGGGCGTAGGGCGATGGGCGGCGAAGGGAAAGGGTTCGAGGAGCGTTTTGTGCGCGGCGGGGGGCCGGGCGGGCAGAAGATCAACAAGACGTCCGTCGTGGTGGTGCTGCGCGACCCGGAGACGGGGCTGGAGGTGCGGTGCGACGCCAGCCGCTCGCGGGAACGGAACCGGGAGCTGGCGCGGCGTCTGCTGGTGGAGAAGATCGCCGGCCAGCGGCGGCAGGCGCGGGCCGAGGCGAAGGCGGCCCGGGAGAAGGAACGGCGGAGGCGGCGGCAGAAGAGCCCGGCGCAGAAGGCGCGGATGGTCGAGCAGAAACGGCGGACGGGGGCGAAGAAGGCGCTGCGGCGGCGGGTGGAGCCGGAGTGACGGCGGGCAGGGGCGGCGGGGGGCGTTTTTGGGGGGCACGGGCGAGAAAAAACGTTTTTTTTGCATTCGGTCCTTGCCAAAAGGGGGCGGATGTGGTTTTATTCCGCGCGAAAAATTTTCGGAAGGAAGGACGAACGATGAGCGAAAATGCCGGTCTGGAAGAGGTCAAGTCGAAGCTGGAGGAGTTGTCGGGGCGAGAGGGGTCGACCGCGCAGGAGTGGCTGGATGCGCTGGAGTCGGCGCTGAAGGCGGGTCTTTCCGGTGTGACGGGGGAATGGGCGGAGATGGCGCAGGCGGCGCTGGCGAAGCAGGGGAAGGTGGATGACGGGCTGACGTTGCTGGAGTGGCGCGCGGCGCATACGCCGGCGACCTCGTCGACGCCGGATTTCTGGCTGAACGCGGCATCGCGCGTGGCGGCGGGGAACGCGCGGCTGAACGTGCTGAAGATCGAGGCGGGGTTCGGGCGGCCGCTGTCGCCGCGCGAATGCGTCCGGCGCTTCAAGCTGCTGCACGCGCTGCACATGGGGGCGTTCTGCTGGCATAACGTGTGGGGGTTCGGCGTCGTGGCGAAGAGCGACGACCAGACGCGGACGGTCGTGGTCGATTTCACGATGAAGCCCGGCTGCAAGATGCCGATGGCGAACGTGGTGCAGTCGATGAACCTGCTGCCCGAGGACCATCTGCTGGTGCAGAACTACCTGGATCCCGAAGCGATGGCGCGCCGCGTGCAGGAGGATCCGGCGTCGGTGGTGCGCGACGCGGTCGCGTGCCTGCCGCCGATGACGGCGAAGCAGCTGCAGGAGCGGCTGGTGAAGTCGGGCATCGTGGATGCGTCGGAGTGGAAGGGGTTCTGGGACGCGGCGCGCAAGGCGCTGAAGAAGGACGGGACGGTGATCATCCCGGCGAAGGCGGCCGAGACGCTGCGGAAGGCGGAAGGGGACGGGACGGCGGCGCACGGGGGCGCGTGGTTCGTGCAGCTGGCGCGGGACTGCGACCTCAAGGACGTGCTGGCCAAGATGCGCGAGCTGACGGTTCCGGACGACTCGGGGGCGATGGAGCTGCAGAAGCTGGCGGGGGACAACCGGCGGATCGTGGCGAACCGCGTGGCGTTCGTCATCCGCGGGGCGACGCGCGACCAGCATTCGTTCCGCCTGCAGGCGGTGGTGCTGGCGGCGCAGATGGACCTGGCCGAGACGGAATGTCCGTGGCGCAAGATCGTCGCGGGGCTGCTGGAGGAGAAGAGCTACACGCTGTGGGTGGACGGGCAGAAGCAGGAGAAGGACTACCTGGTCGAGGGGCTGCATGCGCTGCCGGCGCGGGACATCGCCCCGTTCCTGCGGTTCCTGGACAGGCAGAATCCCGAGCTGCTGCGCTCTCGGCTGCTGGAGGTGCTGAAGCAGCTGCACTACACGCCGCTGAACGAGGCGCTGAAGCTGCTGGCCGAGGTCGGGCTGGGGGAGGAGTGCCGCAAGGTCTTCGCGCAGGAGATCGCCGGCCGCCGGATGTGCCAGGAGATGCTCCTGTGGGGGCTGAAGAACCTCAAGAAGATGGACGAGTGGGACCTGCTGAACCCGGAAGTGCTCGCCTCGATGGTGGTCGACGAGCTGGAGCAGTCCTACATGGGCGAGCGGCTGAAGACGCAGAAGGACTTGCGGAAGCACTTCGAGGAGAACGAGCTGCTGAAGAGTGTGTTCGACAGCATGACGATGACGCGGCGCGTGGACTTCTTCAAGCGGATCAACCGGTCGTCGGCGTGGCGGGGGCTGGATCGCCAGGGGATCCAGGCCAAGGTGATCAAGCTGTATCCGGAGCTGCAGCCCGTGGTGACGGGCGAGGCGGCGGGTGCGGCGGCGGCGGCGGCGCTGCTGACCTCGCCGAGGTCGTTCCGCGAGCGCGAGGAGCAGCTGAACAAGCTGATCAACGAGGACATTCCGGCGAATGCGCGGGAGATCGCGGTGGCGCGGAGCTACGGGGACCTGCGGGAGAACTTCGAATACAAGGCGGCGAAGGAGATGCAGACGGTGCTGTATGCGCGCCGGGACGACCTGATGGCGCAGATGGCGAAGGTGCGCCCGAGCGACTTCGCGGACCTGCCGAAGGACGTGGCCGGGATGGGGACGAGCGTGCGCCTTGGCTATGCCGACGGGCACGAGGAGGTCTACCACATCCTGGGCGAGTGGGACCACGACGACGGGCTGAAGATCATTTCGTCGATGACGCGCCTGGCGAAGGCCGTGGCGGGGCATGTCGCGGGCGACGAGGTGGATGCGCCCGCCGGCGACGGGCGGACGGTCAAGTGCCGGGTCGTCTCGGTGTCGGCGCTGCCGCAGGAAATCGTGGACTGGATGAAGTAGCGGGGCGTCGATGGGCGAAGGCGTCCAGAAGGGCGGCGCGCGGCTTCGGCAGCTGCTGTCGAACGACGCGCCGCCGTTCGTGCAGTTCGTGAAGTATGCGTTTTGCGGCGGCGTGGCGACGGGGGTGCACATCCTGACGTTCTTCCTGATCGGGTTTTTCCTGATTCCGTGCGTCGACGACAAGGACATCGTGGTCAAGGTGCTGCATTTGGCGGCGCCGGTGATGGAGGACGCGGTCCGGGCGCGGAATGCGCTGTTTTCGAACGTGATCGCCTTTTTGTTCTCCAACGCGGTGTGCTACACGCTGAACCGGCTGTTCGTGTTCAAGCCGGGGCGGCATTCGATGTGGGTCGAATGCCTGCTGTTCTTTGCGGTGTCGGGCATCAGCATGGCGCTCGGCGTGGCGTTGCAGACGTGGCTGATCGGGTCGTTCGGGCAGCAGACGACGGTCGCGTTCGGGGCGTGCCTGGTGACGTCGCTGGCCATCAACTACGTGATGCGGAAGTTTTTCGTGTTCAACGGCTAGAGGGGCGTGGG
>JAZQOP010000185.1:0-6336 GCA_045627965.1 Kiritimatiellia bacterium
CGGAGGGGGCGTAGGTTTCCTGTGCGAACCAGGCGTCGACGCGGTCGCGGGAAAGGAGGTGGCCGCCGCCGTAGTTGGTGAAGGCGATGTAGACCGTGTAGAGGAGGGGGAGCAGGACGAAGACGCCGAAGGTGGCCAGCCCGGGCAGGAGGTAGCGCGAGGCCAGGGTGCGGCGCGAGGTGTAGACCCACGCGGCCAGGAGGGTCGCGGCGGCCGTCGGCACGGCCAGGACGGCGGCGCCGGCCAGGGCCATCCGGGCGGCCAGGCACAGCCCGCCCAGGGCAAGGAGGAGCCAGAGGATCTTGGTGACGGTTCGCATGGGGCAGCCGGGGTTCGTGGATGGGGGAAAGGATAGGCGCAGACGGGGCGGATGGCAAGGACGGGTTTTGGGGGCCGGGGGCCAAGGGGCGAAACATCGGCTTTGCGCGGCGTTTCGGCTTGCGGGGGGGCGGGGGGGCGGGTATCGTTACCGCCCGTATGGGTTTGACCCCTTTTTCGAGGAAGGATTCGAGCATGATGGACATTTCCCGCCAGCTGGAGCGCATCACGGCGCGCACCGTCGACTTGCACAGTTTTCCGGAGCTGAAGGCTCGCCTGGAGAAGGCCGCCGCGGAGGGCCGCCCTCTGCGCATCAAGATGGGCGCCGACCCTTCGGCCCCGGACCTGCACCTGGGGCATTGCGTGGCGATGAACAAGCTGCGCGAGTTCCAGGAATGCGGGCATACGGTCGTCTTCATCATCGGGGATTTCACGGGGATGATCGGCGATCCGTCCGGCAAGAGCGTGACGCGCCCGCAGCTGAGCCGCGAACAGGTGTTGGAGAACGCCAGGAGCTACCAGGAGCAGGTGTTCAAGATCCTCGATCCGGCGCAGACCGAGATCCATTTCAATTCGGAATGGTTCGGCCCGATGACGTTCGAGAAGGTGATCCGGCTGTCGGCGCACGTGACGGTGGCCCAGCTTTTGGCGCGCGACGACTTTGCCAAGCGCTATGCCGCGAAGCAGCCGATTTCGCTGGTCGAGTTCCTCTATCCGCTGGTGCAGGCCTATGACTCGGTGATGGTGCGGGCGGATGTCGAGCTTGGCGGCACGGACCAGCTGTTCAACCTGCTGCTCGGGCGCGAGATCCAGCGCGTGCTGGGCCAGGATCCGCAGATCGTGATGACGCTGCCGCTGCTGGAAGGCCTGGACGGCGTGCACAAGATGTCGAAGTCCCTGGGCAACTACATTGCCGTGAACGACACGCCCAACGACATGTTCGGCAAGACGATGAGCGTGAGCGACGAGCTGATGTGGCGCTACTTCTCTCTGGTCCTGTGCATGGACGACGGGGAGATCGCCGCGATGAAGGCGGACGTCGCCGCCGGCAAGCGCCATCCCCGCGAGGTCAAGGACCTGCTTGGCCGCCGCATCATCGAAAAGTTCTACGGCGCGGCGGAGGCCGAGGCCGCCTCGGCGGAGTTTGCGCGCATCTTTTCGCAGAACCAGCTGCCGACGGACATCCCGGAAGTGGCGGTGGCGGCCGGAGAGGTCGGCCTGCTGAACCTGATGGTCGCCGCGAAGCTGGCCGCCAGCACGAGCGAGGCGCGCCGCCTGGTGCAGGCCGGCGCGGTCAAGATCGACGACGAGAAGGTCGTGGACGTCCGCGCCCAGGTCGCCGTCCGCGACGGGATGATCCTGCGCTCGGGGAAGCGCGGGTTTGCGAAGGTCGTCGTCGCGAAATAGGCGCATGGGCACGGCATTCCATCGCGAAAACGAGGCGGTTCCCGCGGCGCCGGCGGCGGTGCCGGCGGCGGGCGGCGGCGCGGGGGTGGTCGACCTGGCGCACATCCGGAACTTTAGCATCATTGCGCACATCGACCACGGCAAGACGACGCTTTCGGACCGTCTGCTGGAGCTGACGGGGGCCGTGGCCAAGCGCGACCAGCGCGACCAGCTGCTCGACGACATGGACCTTGAGCGGGAGCGCGGCATCACGATCAAGTCGCACCCCGTCACGATGAAGTATCGCGCGGCGGACGGCGAGGACTACGAGTTCAACTTCATCGACACGCCCGGCCACGTCGACTTTTCCTACGAGGTGTCGCGGTCGCTGGCGGCCTGCGAGGGCGCGCTGCTGGTCGTCGACTCGACCCAGGGCGTCCAGGCGCAGACGGTGGCGCACGCGTTCCTGACCGACGGGATGGGGCTGAAGATGATTCCCGTGCTGAACAAGACCGACATGCCGGCGGCCGACCCGGCGACGGTCGCGCACCAGCTGGAGGACCTGTTCGCGATCCCGGCGGAGGAGTGCTTCAACGTTTCCGCGAAGACGGGCGCCGGCGTCCCGGCGGTGCTGGAGGCGCTGGTGCAGCGGCTGCCGCCGCCGAAGTCGGACTATCCGGGCGAGCTGCGGGCGCTGGTGTTCGATTCGGAATACGACACGTTCCGCGGCGGCATCGTCTATGTGCGGATGTTCGACGGGGCGATCCGGAAGGGCGACCGCGTCCGGCTGCTGGGGAGCGGGAAGGACTACGAGGTGCAGGAGGTGGGCGTGTTCGACCCGAAGCTGCGCCCGACGGCGGCGCTGTCGGCGGGGCAGGTGGGCTACGTCATCGCCAACATCAAGCACGCCACGGAAATCCAGATCGGCGACACGGTGACCTCGGCGCGCACGCCGACGGAGCACCCGCTGCCGGGCTTCAAGGCGATGCACCCGATGGTGTTCACGGGGCTCTACCCGATCGACGGCGACGACTACGAAAAGCTGAAGTTTTCGCTGGAGAAGCTGCAGCTGAACGATTCGAGCTTCCAGTTCCAGAACGAGTCGTCGGTGGCGCTGGGGTTCGGGTTCCGGTGCGGCTTCCTCGGGCTGCTGCACATGGAGATCGTGCAGGAGCGGCTGCGGCGCGAATACGACTGCGACATCATTGCGACCTATCCGGGCGTCGTCTACCATGTCTACATGAACGACGGGTCGATGAAGGAGGTCGACAATCCCATCTAT
This sequence comes from Kiritimatiellia bacterium, assembly GCA_045627965.1. Lineage (GTDB taxonomy): Bacteria > Verrucomicrobiota > Kiritimatiellia > CAIQIC01 > Lenti-01 > RGIG3636. The sequence continues at coordinate 2,987 of JAZQOP010000185.1, forward strand.
CTGCCCGATCCGACGGAGATCGACCGCATCGAGGAGCCGCTCGTGCGGGCGTTCCTGATCTGCATGGGCGACCAGATCGGCGACATGATGAAGCTCGTGATGGACAAGCGCGGCACGATCGAGAAGACCGAGTCGCTCGACGCCAAGCGCGTGATGCTGACGTGCATGATGCCGCTGAACGAAATCCTGATCGACTTCCACGACAAGCTGAAGTCGCTGTCGCGCGGCTATGCGTCGATGGACTACGAGCATGCCGGCTACCGGGCCGACCAGCTGGTGAAGCTGGACATCCTCGTGCATGGCGAGGTGGTCGAGGCGTTCTCCTGCATCGTCCACAAGGACAAGGCGGAGGCGCGCGGGCGCCAGATTTGCGAAATCCTGGTCGACATCATCCCGCCCCAGCAGTTTGCCATCGCCATCCAGGCGGCGATCGGGGCGAAGATCATTGCGCGGACGACGGTCCGGCCGTTCCGGAAGGACGTGACGGCCAAGTGCTACGGCGGCGACATCACCCGCAAGCGCAAGCTGCTCGAGAAGCAGAAGGAGGGCAAGAAGCGGATGAAGCAGTTCGGCAAGGTGGGCATTCCGCAGGAGGCGTTCATCGCCGTCCTCAAGACGAAAAACTAGCAGGCAGGGCCGGAAGATGATGTTCGAGCGGTTCATGGATTGGCGGCGGCGCCGCAAGGTCCGCAAGGAGGCGAAGGAGGCGTGGCAGGCGGTCCGGCAGGCGATCCGGATGCGGGACGACGTGGCGGAGGAGGCGGTGCTGCGGCCGGCGCAGGAGGCGGAGCGGAACCTGCGGCTGATGCTGAAGCGGCGTGGGGGGATCGACGAGGCCGAGTTTGCCGTGGCCGGGGGGCGGGCCCTGGAGGCGGCGGCGGCGCTGTTCCCGCCGTCGCGCTGGCCGCGCCTGCGCGAGAATGTGGAGGTGCTGGTGGTGGCGATTTCGCTGGCGCTGGCGTGCCGGACGTTCTTCGTCCAGCCGTTCAAGATTCCGACGGGCTCGATGCAGCCGACGCTGAACGGCGTTTTGGCGGCGCCGGCGGGGGACCCGGACTGGAGCGACCGTTTCCCGATGTCGTGGGTCAAGGTCGCCGTGTTCGGGCAGCGCTACGTCGACGTCCGGGCGAAGGCGACGGGGCGTGTCGAATATGTGCACCTGCCGACGGGCGAGGACGCCTTCCGCGTCGGGGCGGAAGTGCATCCGATCCAGCTGGCGTGGGCGGCCGAGCCGCGGCCGCACATCGACGAGGCGCGGTCGTTCCGCTGCCATGTCCAGCCGGGCGACTGGGTGGCGGCGGGGGACCGGCTGGCGTCCGGCTACGTGACGAGCGGCGACCATGTCTTCGTGAACAAGCTGGCCTACCGGTTCGGGCGGCCGGAGCGCGGCGACATCATCGTCTTCGACACGAACTACATTCCGACGAACCAGCCCCAGGGGGTGGCGCCGGACACGTTCTACATCAAGCGTCTGGCGGGCATGCCGGGCGAGCGCATTTCCATTGCGGACCGCCGCCTGGTCGCGGACGGGCGGGCCGTCGAGGAGCCGTATCCCTTCCGGCGGCTGCTGGAGGGCGAGGGCTACGACGGCTATGCGCTGCAGCCGATGAGCAAGCTGCGGACGGAGGCCGATGCGATCGGGCTGGCGGCGGACCAGTTCCTGCCGTTTGGCGACAACACGCATTCGTCGCTGGACGGCCGCTACTTCGGCGGTGTCTCCGTCGAGGCGCTCGTCGGGCCGGCGTTTTTCGTCTACTGGCCGTTCGGGCCGCATTTCGGGGTCTGCCGCTAGGGGTCGCAAGGAGGTTGTCGTCATGTCGGTTCCCGCCATCCACCAGTTCGTCGCCGGCTATGCCGCGGGCGACGCCATCTCCAACGAGGTCCGGATGCTCCGTTCCATCTTCAAGGGGTGGGGCGCGCCGGAGTCGTTCATCTTTGCCGAGCGCCGGAACACGGCACCGGACATGCAGTTCGACGTGAAGGACATTCGCGAGGACGTGGGCCTCATCGGCAAGGAGGACATTGCGCTGCTGCACTTGTCCATCGGGTGCGACGCCAACCTGGTGTTCAAGGACTTGCCCTGCAAGAAGGCGATCCTCTACCACAACATCACGCCGGACCGCTTTTTCCGCGGGTTCAACGAAAAGACGGCCCACATGCTGGCGCGCGGCCGCCAGGAGGCCGAGCTGCTGGCGCATTCGGCGCAGGTGGTGCTGGCGTGCAGCAAGTTCAATGCCGAGGAGCTGGCGTCGATGGGCTATCCGCCGGCGACGGTCCTGCCGCTGGTACTCGACTTTTCGGCGTTGCGCGGCAAGGCGAGCAAGCGCGTCCTGAACATGGTCGGCGACGGGCTGACGAACATCCTTTTTGTCGGGCGGTGCGTGCCGAACAAGTGCATCGAGGACCTGCTCAACGCCTACTACTACTACGTCCGGTTCGTCAACCCGCTTGCGCGGCTGATCCATGTGGGCACCTACGGCAGCGCGGACCCCTACCACCTGATGCTGCTGGCGCGCGCCAAGGAGATGGGCTTCCAGAACCTGCTGTTCGCCGGGCCCGTGAGCCAGGAGGAGCTCAACGCCTACTACCGCTCGGCGCACGTGTTCCTGTGCATGTCCGAGCACGAGGGCTTCTGCATTCCGCTGATCGAGGCGATGGTCAACGACGTGCCGGTCGCCGCCTACGCCGCCGGGGCCGTCCCGGAGACGATGGATGGCGCGGGCGTCCTGTTCCACCAGAAGGACTACGCGATCGTCGCCGAGACCATCGACCGGCTCGCCAAGTCGACGCCGCTGCGCGAGGGCGTCCTCAAGGCGCAGCGTGCGCGGCTTGCCCGCTACGAGGCCGCCCCGCTCGCGGACATCCTTCGCGAGGCCCTGGCCCCGCTGATGTAGCGCCCGTCCCGGCCCCCGCCGGCGCCTTGCCGCCGCTGCCCCCCACCCGTGGGCAGTGTGCCGTTGTCCGGTCTCTTTGTACAACTCGCGCTTCGCAAAAAAGAGCATTTTTTGCTTGATATCCGTTCATGTATTCTTTATTGCTTCCTCGCGGAGTTCACGGAGCCCATGTTTCCTCGCCGCGGAGGAAGCCGGGGCCCCCGGGGACTCGCACGAACCGGACGAAAAGCCATGAAAACCACGACTTTCCGCTTCATCTTGGGCGCGACGGCGGCTTTCTGCCTCGCGGCGGGCCCGGCCTGGGCCCTTTGCGCGGGCGACGAAAATGCCGCCGGGGAATGGATTTTCGAGCCGGTCGCGGAAGCACCGTCCTGGGCGCTGAATTCGGGCGCGGACGGGGATCTGGGGAATCTCGGGCTGACGGGCGGCGCCGCGTTTTCGTCGAATGTCCCGCCG
>JAZQOP010000186.1:0-1738 GCA_045627965.1 Kiritimatiellia bacterium
AAAAATCTGGGCCGACTTTACGGATTTGGATGTCCGACGGGCCGACGGCACGCAGATGGTTTATTGGGGGGAGTATGCATTGCAACATGAAGGTGCCAGTGAAATATTCACGGTTGAGTGCCTGTTGCAACATGCCGATGGGAATTGCAATGCGTGGGCACGCCTATTTAGGGATATTTTTCTTTGCCAAGGCATGGGCCCCTTCTTGGTCAAAGGCATTCGACAAAAAAGCATTCCAGGCTTGGCCCCTCAAGGCCTTTTACTTAAAAACTGTTCAAAAATGGGCGATAGGTACGTTGATCAAGACGGCATCGCAGGGCAAGGGAATCCAGATCCCATTAGCAGATTTGAGAATCATGCGGTGGTTGTTCTCGGGGCCATGATATATGACCCATCGTATGGAGGGGCGTTCACGAATTTGGCTCGTTGGGAAGATGGTTCTTTGGATTATTTGGTCTATATGAACGAGTTTTTGGGATACGAAGTAAAGGTCAACACCTTTGGAACTTTTCAAACGGAATTCTATTAACAAAACCCGGTGAAGAAACCTTTATTTTCGAAAAAACAACAGAGATAAGCCATGAATGCGAGAATCGTATATGTACTTTCTTGTTTGTCCTTGATTTTGAATGTCCAGCTGGGGCGAAGCGAAGATGAAAAAGGGAAAGGATTCAAAAAAGTTTTGGGCGATGGAACCGGATGGTATGTTTTGACGAAGAGAGAGGTCGCGGAAAAGGTGAAGATTATTTCCCAGGCGGATTTCGACCCGGCGACCGAAGTGTGGAGAAACATAACAGAAGACGAAATCCCCGGCACAAGGACATACTACGATTTACTCTGTGCCACACAAAACAGCACGAATTTGATCTGGCGTGCAGTAGACCAACTGCCGGATGGCTGGCCCGAAATGCGTTCGGGGTTCTCGCCATACCATGGCATCATCGTATGGGATGTTATGGAATCGAAGAGCGCTGTTTACGTTTTGTCTTCTATTCATTCCACTATTTATCTAGATGTCCAACACAAGAATGCGGACGGGCATTGGGAAAATACGGCGCGCCATGAACTTGTATACATCGGATCCCCGTATGTTTCAACTCGATTGGATTTGATTTCTGACGGCGTGCGGGTGGAGATAACCCAAGGGAAAGCGCAGGAGGCCAAGACCGATGTTTTCGAGATTACGGCGAATGGATTTCAAGCTTATTTGAGCAAGGAGCCTATCAAGCCAGTCGAAATGGACGAAGGAGGCCGCCCGCTACGGCATGTCACCAAGGCGGGACGCGCCGGAGGATTTGAAGCGGCCCCGACGGGCTCCAGTTTCCCGTGACGACCGCATCGCAGGAGGACGGCTTTGTGGCCATTCACGACGTCGAATGCGAAATGCCGCTCCCCGACGCCGTCGCCTATTACCCTGCAATGGGAATCGAGTGGCGTTTCTCCATGGACAGCGGCGCCACGTGGCTGGATGCCGGTGTCTGCGAGAATTCCGTCTACATCACCCTGGGCGACCCGCTGACAAGCCCGCTCTACCACACCCTGGCCCAGCTGGGATGCGTCAACGCGACAGGCGAAACCGACGAGGCGGGTTGTACTGAAAAAATCTGGGACGAATTTACAGATCGCGACGTTCGCCGTGTCGATGGCACACGCCTGACCTACTATGCCTCCTATCTCTGCGAGAACGTTACGACAGCCGATTTGTTGCTCCATGGAGACGGCCAGTGCGGCGCGTGGG
>JAZQOP010000187.1:0-3481 GCA_045627965.1 Kiritimatiellia bacterium
CGGCGGCGGAGGCGGCGGCGAGCTTGGCCTTGGCGATGCGCAGGGATTCCTGGACGTTGGCGAGCTCGCGCTGGAGCTGGCGGATGGTTTCGTCCTTGCCGTCGATGGCGTGGACGAGCTCGGAGGTGTCGCCGCCGGTGGAGGCGGCGATGTATTGGCGGCAGATGTCGGCGGCGGCGGCGACCTCGTCGCGGTCGAGGGCCTGGGGGGCGAGCTGGAGGTAGCGGTCGTAGTGGTAGAGGGCGCCGACGACGTCCTTCTTGCATTCCTGGAGGATGGGGGCGAGGCGGCGGTGGGCGGCGGCCATGTCGGGGCGGTGCCGCAGGGCGCGTTCGTAGAGCTCGACGGCCTCGTTCCATTCGCCCTTCTGGGCGGCCTCGTCGGCCAGGCGGATGAGGCGTCCGCGCGCGTCGTCGCCCGCGAGGCGGCGTTCGGTGCGTCCGCAGGAGCACAGTCCGGCGGCCAGCAGGGCGATGGACGCCAGGGCGGCCGCGGCTTGCGCGGCGCGTTTTCGGGACATGAACTGAAACAGGGAACGCATGGCCCGAAGATAGCGTGCCCGGAGGGGGAACGCAACGCCTTTTCACGCGCGCGTGTAAGTTTTTTTGCCGCGCGGGCGCCGGGGCCCCGCACGGGGGCCGCCGATGGGGCTCCCGGGGGGGGGCTCCAAGGTCCCGCGCAGTGGATGCCGCAGGGGACGCCGTTCGGTCCGCCCCGCCGCGCCGAAGGCCCTGCCGCAGGGGGGCTGCCCGTTCCGCCCCTTGCGTGTGATTTTTCGGTGGAACCCGTTGCATTTTGCTGTTTTCGACGTTTCCTGGGCGGCGCGAGCGATTCGGCCTTTTCCCGCCGCGGCCGAGCCCGTATAATCCGGGGCGATGGACACGAATCTGACAGATTTCCGGGGGGCTTCCTGATGCGCTACGGCCTCATCGGCGGGCGGCTCGGGCATAGCTATTCGCGCGACATCCACGCCCGCCTCGCCACCTGCGACTATGAGCTGCTCGAGCTGCCGCCCGAAGGCCTTGCGCCCTTCCTGGCGGCGCGCGACTTTTGCGCGGTCAACGTGACCATCCCCTACAAGCGCGCGGTGATTCCGCTGCTGGACGAGGTCTCGGACGTGGCGCGGCGGATCGGGGCGGTGAACGTCATCGTGAACGACGGCGGGCGCCTGCGGGGCGACAACACGGATGCGTCCGGCTTTGCGGCCCTGCTCCGCCACGCGGGCGCCGAGGTGCGCGGCTGGAAGTGCCTGGTGCTGGGGACGGGCGGGACGTCGCGCACGGTCGCCGATGTGCTGGAGCGCGAGGGCGCTGCGGCCGTTGTCCACGTTTCGCGCGTGCCGAAGGCGGGCGCGATCGGCTATGCCGAGGCGGCCCGGCGGCACGGCGACGCGCAGGTCCTGGTCAATACGACGCCGGTCGGGATGGCCCCCGACGTCGAATCGTCGCCCATCGACTTGGCGCCGTTCGGGCGGCTCGAAGCCGTCGTCGACGTCGTCTACCATCCGATCCGGACGCAGCTGGTGCTGGAGGCGCAGCGGCGCGGCATCCCTGCGTGCGGCGGGCTGGCGATGCTGGTCGCGCAGGCGGTCTACGCCTCGGCGCTCTTCCGCGGCGTTGCGCCCGAGGTCGAGGTCCCGCAGATCGGCACCATCCTGCGGGCCCTGCTTGCCGAAAAGCGCAACATCGTGCTCGTCGGCATGCCGTCGTCGGGGAAGACGACGGTCGGGCGGCTCGTGGCCGGGCAGTCGGGACGGCGGTTCGTCGACACGGATGCGCTGGCCGTCGAGCGCGCGGGATGCTCCATCGCCGAGCTGTTCGCGACGCGCGGCGAGGGGGCCTTCCGCGAGCTCGAACGGACGATCGTGGCCGAGGTCTCGCGCGGGACGGGCCAGGTCGTCGCGACGGGCGGGGGCGTCGTGCTCGACGCGCGAAACGTCGATGCGCTGCGGCGCGACGGATGCGTCTTCTTCCTCGACCGCCCGCCGGAACAATTGCTCGCGACGCCGGACCGCCCGCTCTCCCGGACGCCTGGGGACGTGCGCCGCCTCTACGGCGAGCGGCTGCCCCTCTACCGCGCCGCCGCCGACTATGCGATCGACGCCTCGCGCCCGCCTGCCGACGTCGTCCGCGACATCTTGGAAAGGAGCTCCCGATGACCCGACGTTTCCTCGTCCTGGACGGCCCGAACATCAACCTGCTGGGCGTCCGCGAGCCCGCCATCTACGGCTCGCGGTCCTACGACGACCTTGTCGCCCTGGTCCGCGCCTGCGCCGAGGCCCTCGGCGTCGAGGTCGGGTTCCTCCAGTCGAACCACGAGGGTGCGCTCGTCGACGCCATCCAGCAGGCGTGGCGCGACGGGCTCGACGGCATCGTCCTCAACCCCGCGGCCTACACGCATACCAGCGTCGCCATCGGCGATGCCCTGCGCGCGACCGGGATCCCGACGGTCGAGGTCCACATCTCCGCCGTCGATTCGCGCGAGCCCTTCCGCCGCGTCAATTTCGTCCGCGACGCCGTCACGGCCACCATCTCGGGGCACGGGCTCGAAGGCTACGCGGAAGCCCTCGAACTGCTCGTCCGCCGCACGGAGGCCCGCCATGGATAGGCTCGATCCCGCCACGACGCGCGTCCTCGTCGTCGGCCTCGGCCTGATGGGCGGCAGCTACGCCCGGGCGCTGACGGAGCAGGGCTTTTCCGTCACCGCCGCCGACCGCGACCCCGCCGCCCTGGCCTACGCCCTGGAACGCGGCTGGATCGCCGACGGCACGGCGGCCCCCGCCCGCGACGACGTCGCCGCCGCTTCGCTCGTCGTCTTCGCCCTCTACCCGCACGCCTTCGTCGAATGGGTCCGCGAACACCGCGCCGACTTCCGCCCCGGCACGCTCCTGACCGACGTCACGGGCGTCAAGCAAGGCGTCGTCGACGAGGTCCAGGCCCTCCTGCCGGACGGCATCGAGTTCGTCGCCGCCCACCCGATGGCCGGGCGCGAGCGCAGCGGCATCGCCTACGCCGATCCCGCCCTCTTCCGCGGCGCCAACTACATCGTCACCCCGACCCCCCGCAATTCCCCGGCCGCCGTCGAATGCTGCAAGCACCTCGGCGCCCTCCTCGGGTTCGCGCGCATCTCCGTCCTCTCGCCCGCCGAACACGACGAAATGGTCGCCTTCCTTTCGCAGCTGACCCACTGCATCGCCGTCTCGCTCATGGCCTGCAAGGACGCCCCCGACCTTGTGCGCTACACCGGCGACTCATTCCGCGACCTGACGCGCATCGCCGACATCAACGACGCCATGTGGGCCGAGCTCTTCCTCATGAACCGCGAGCCCCTCCTGCGCCAGATGGACCTTTTCGCCGCCGCCTTCGCCAGCCTGCGCAACGCCGTGGCCCGGGGCGACGCAGATACGATGCGCACCATGATGCGCCTCTCCTCCGCCCGCCGCCGCCTCTTCGGCCCCGCCTCTTCCCCCGTCCAGTAATCC
>JAZQOP010000188.1:0-17978 GCA_045627965.1 Kiritimatiellia bacterium
TCTCACGGCATCCATTGTGGGGGGGAGGGCGGGGGGACGATTTTGTCGGGGGGGCGGTCGGGGCTTGCAGGCGTGGGCGCGGCGGTGTAGGGTTGCGGCGACGCGCGGATGGGTCCGCGCCGCTATCCACGAAAGGTGCACCGGAATGAAAGACGTGAACGAACTGAAGGGGTCGAAGACCGAAGCCAATCTGCAGGCGGCGTTCGCCGGGGAGTCGCAGGCCCGCAACAAGTATTCCTATTATGCGAGCAAGGCGAAGAAGGAGGGCTTCGTGCAGATCGCGGCGCTGTTCGAGGAGACGGCGAACAACGAGAAGGAGCACGCGAAGATCTGGTTCAAGCTGCTGCACGGCGGCGACATGCCCGATACGGTCGCGAATCTCAAGGATGCCGCCGCTGGCGAGAACTACGAGTGGACGGACATGTATGCGAAGTTCGCCGCCGAGGCCCGCGAGGAGGGCTTCGATCGGATCGCCTTGCTGTTCGAGATGGTCGCGAAGATCGAGAAGGAGCACGAGGCCCGCTATCTGAAGCTGCTGTCGAACATCGAAGACGGGCTGGTCTTCTCGCGCGACGGGGAGCAGGTCTGGCAGTGCTCGAACTGCGGGCATGTCGTGGTCGGGAAGAAGGCGCCGGAAATCTGCCCGGTGTGCGCCCACCCGAAGGCCTATTTCCAGATCCGCGCCGAGAACTACTAGGCGCCGGGCCGCATGCCTGCGGCCGCCGGCCCCGCGAGGGCGGCGGCGGCGACAAAACACGTTTCCATTGGATGGAAACGTGTTTTTCTATTCCTTGACGCCGCCGGCGGTGAGGCCGGAGAGGAGGAGCTTCTGGCAGAGGAGGAAGAGGATTGTGATGGGGAGGCCGGAGAGGATGGCGGTGGCGGCGAAGTCGCCCCAGAGGTAGTTCTGCTCGTAGAGGAAGGAAGCGGCGCCGACGGCGAGGGTCCAGTTTTCGGTGCGCTGGAGGACGACGGAGGCGGTGGGGTATTCGCCGATGAGGCCGATGAAGGCCAGGATGAAGACGACCGCGAAGATCGGCAGCGAGGTCGGGAGCATGATGTGGACGAAGGTCTGCCAGGGCGAGGCGCCGTCGATGGCGGCGGATTCCTCGAGGGAGACGGGCAGGGAGTCGAAGTAGCCCTTGATGATCCAGATGTGGGTGGCGATGCCGCCGAGGTAGGCGAGGACAAGGCCGGGATGGGTGTCGAGGCCGAGCGGCGGAAGGAAGCGGCCGATCGTCTGCAGGATGGCGTAGATGGCGATGAGCGCCAGGACGAGGGGGAACATCTGCAGGATCAGGAGCGAGGAGAGCAGCGGGCCGCGGCCGCGGAAGCGCATGCGGGCGAAGGCGTAGGCGGCGGTGGAGGATAGCAGCAGGATGAGGGCCGCCGCCGCCGTGGAGACCTTGACCGAGTTGAGGAACCAGCGCAGGACCGGCTGGGAGGAGGGCGCCAGGGTGCCGTCCGCCTGCGGGACGGGCAGGCCCAGGACCATGCGCCAGTGCTCGAGGGAGAACGTCTCGGCGGTGGGGAGGAGCGACTGCCCCGTGGCCGCGAAGTTGCCCTTGCGGAAGGAGATGGAGACGGTCATGAGGAGGGGGAAGAGCGCCAGGGCGATGAAGGCGACGAGGAAGGCGTGCGCCAGGGCGAGGCGGAGGCGGTGGGAGGCGCGCGGGGTCATCGGGGCGGGTCCGGCGGGCGGGGGCCGGGGGCGCTAGAGGCCGGCGACGATGTCGCGGACGAGCGTGGCAGCGAGGTGGAGGCGATACTCGGCGGTGGAGCGGATGTCGGCGATGGGATGGACCGTCTCGCGGACGATGGCGGCGGCGTCGGCGGACAGGCGCGCGGTCGGGCGCCGTCCGAGGAGCTTCTGCTCGACCTGGGGGAGGCGGACGGCGGTGGCGGCGACGGAGCCGAGGGCGATGGCGGCGGAGGCGACGGTGCCGGAGCCGCGGTCGAGGACGATGCGCCAAGCGGCCATGACCTTGGAGATGGCCTGCGCGCGTCGGGTGCCGATCTTGCGGAAGCCTTCGGAGGCGCGGGCGGGCTTGGGGGGGAGCTCGAAGGCGACGATGATTTCGTCGGGGGCGAGGTCAATCTTGCGGTAGGCGAGCCAGAAGGCGCCGAGGGGGATGCGGCGCGTGCCGCGGAGGGAGGCGACGACGGCCTGGCCGCCGGTGACGAGCAGAGCGGGGGCGGTGTCGCCGGCGGGCGAGGCGTTGGCCGCGTTGCCGCCGAGGGTGCCCATGGCCTGGATCTGCGTGGCGCCGACGGAGGCGGCGGCGGCCTGGAGGGCGGGGAGGCGGCAGGCGACGAGGTCGCAGTCGCGGAGCAGGGCGTGGGTGGCCATGGCGCCGATGCGGACGGTCTTGCCGGGGAGGACGGAAATCTCGTCGAGGCCGCGGACGAGCTTGAGGCTGGTGGCGCGCTCGGGGAGGGGGACGCCGGCGGCCCACTGGGCGACGAGGTCGGTCCCGCCGGCGAGGAGGCGCCCGCGGGTGGCGGGGTCGGCCTGGAGGCGGAGGGCTTCGCGCAGGGTGCGGGGATAGGCGACGGGGAGGTCGGAGAGTTGCGGTTTCATGGGGCGTGCGACCTATTTGGAGGGTTTCTTGGCGGCGGCGGCGCGGAGGCGCTGGGCGGCGAGGCGGACGGCGAGGACGATCTTGACGTAGCCCGTGCAGCGGCAGAGGTTGCCGGCGAGGGCGGTGCGGATGTCGCGCTCGGTGGGGGCGAGCGTGCGGGAGAGCAGGACGTAGGCGGCGAGGACCATGCCCGGGATGCAGAAGCCGCACTGGACGGCCCCCGCGTCGATGAAGGCCTGCTGGAGGGCGCGGCCGATGCGCTTGCGGGAGACGCCCTCGATGGTCAGGATCTCGGCGCCGTCGGGGACCTGGCCGGCGAGCAGGAGGCAGGAGACGACGGGGTCGCCGTCGACGATGACGGTGCAGGCGCCGCATTCGCCTTCGCCGCAGCCTTCCTTGGCGCCGGTGAGGCCGAGGTCTTCGCGGAGGACGTCGAGGAGACGCCGGGCGGGGAGGATGTCGAGTACGGTGCGCTTGCCGTTGATCTTCCAGGTGCGCTTGACGGTTGGGGCCATGGTGGAAATCCTTTGCTGGGGACGTGACGGGGGAAGACTAGCACGCGCGCGGACGCGTGGAAAGCCGTAAAATGGCGCTTGCCGCCCGCGCGCGGGGGGCGGGGCCCGGCGCTACTTGCCGAAGCGCGCGATGAACTCGTCCTCGGAGATGACGGGGATGCCCAGCTCCTTCGCCTTGCGGTTCTTGCCCGAGGTGGAGGCGACGTCGTTGTTGACGAGGAAGTCCGTCTTGGCCGAGACGCTGCCGGCCACCTTGCCGCCCTGGGCCTCGACGTAGGCCTTGAAGGCGCCGCGGTTGGCGAAGGCGTGGACGTCGCCCGTGACGACGAAGGTCCTGCCGGCGCACGTCCCGCCCGCCGCCGGGGCGTCGTATTCCTTCAGCTTCACCTCGCCGAGGAGGTCCTCGACCAGGGCGAGGTGGGCCGGCGAGGCGCACCACTCCACGAAGGCCGCCGAACGCTCCGGCCCGATGCCGTCGATGGCGGCGAACACGTCGCGCCCCGCCCCGAAGAGGTCCGTGCCGCGCGCGGCCTCGGCGGCCTTCGCGAAAAGCTCCCGCACCGGATGGACGGCCAGGAGGCGCTTGGCGACGTCCGGCCCGCAGTGCGGGATCGAGAGCGCAACGAGGAACTGCACCGCGTCGCGTTCGCGGGCGGCTTCCACGGCGGCGGCGATGTTGTCGGCGCTCTTCTCGCCGAAGCCCTCCATCGTGGCGATTTCGTCGTGGTGCGCGCCCAGGCGATAGATGTCGGCCATCGTCCGGAGCCATCCCCGGTTGACGAACTTGGCGAGGGTCTCGCCGGCGAGGCCGTCGACGTCCATGCCCTGCTTCGAGACGAACTTCATGAACTTCCGGAGCTCGCGGGCCGGGCACTGGCGGCTGGTGCAGCGGAGCGTCCGGGCGCCGCCGGCGGACTCGAAGACCTCGGTGCGGGCGCCGCAGACGGGGCACTCCTCCGGGATGCGGAAGGTGCCGGCCTTGCGGGTGACGGCGACGACCTTGGGGATGATCTTGTTGGCCTTGATGACCTCCAGCTCCGTGCCTTCCGCGCCGATGCCGAGTCGTTCGCATTCGGAGAGGTTGCAGAGGGTGGCGCGCCGGACCTCGGTGCCCTCCAGCTCGACGGGGCGGAAGACGGCGACGGGCGTGATGGCGCCGACGGCGCAGCTCCATTCGATGCGCTCGAGGACGGTGGCGGCGCTTTCGTCGCGCCACTTGAAGGCGATGCCGGCGCGGGTGGCGTGGTGGCCGGTGACGGAGCCGGTCTGCGAGTAGGCGACGTCGTCGTAGGTCACCACGAGGCCGTCGACGGGGAAGGGGTTTTCGCCGCCGGTCACCCGGGCGGTCCAGCGGCCGATGGCGGCGTCCAGGCGCTCCACGCCGGGGTCGGCGACGCGCTCGCGCTCGACGCAGGAGAAGCCGAGGGACTCGAGCCAGGCCATGCCCTCGCCCCAGCCGGCGAAGCCGTGCCGGGAGTGGACGAGCGTGAAGGGGATCCAGCGGAGCTTGCGCCGTTTCAGCTCGTCGACGTCCTTGAGGGTGAGCGAGCCGGAGGCGAGGTTGCGGGGGTTGGCGTAGTCCTCCTCGCTGGCGGCCGCGAAGGCCCGGAAGTCGGCGTAGGAGATCACCGCCTCGCCGCGGACGACGAGGTGGCCTGTCTCGGGGATCTGCCGCGGGATGCCGGCGATGGCCGGCGCAAGGTGGGTGATGTTGGTGCCCGTGCGGCCGTTGCCGCGCGTGACGACCTTGGCGAGGCGTCCGCCGTCGTAGGTGGCGACGAGGGTGAGGCCGTCGAGCTTCCAGCTGAGCCAGACGGGGCGGCCCTCGGCCCATTTGGCGAGCTCGGGCACCTGCTTGGTCTTGGCGAGCGAGAGGGCGGGGAACTCGTGGTCCTCCTTCTGGCCGGCGAGGTCGTCGGCGGAGACGTTCCGGGTGGGCGAATCCGGCAGGGCGACGCCGGTCTCGGCCTCCAGCGCCTTGACGCGGTCGAAGAGGGCGTCCCACTCGAAGTCGGTCATCCGCTCGCCGCGGCCGTTGTAGTATGCGTCGGAGGCGGCGTTGAGGCGGGCGACGGCCTCGCGCATCTCCGCCAGGCGCGGGTCCTCGAATTCGAGCTGCCGGTCATTCTTCGCGTTCTTCATGGAAGCATCCTTGTCCGTGGGGGCGGACCGGCGGCGGGCCGGTCCCGGTTGACGCCCCTGTTATAGCGGAACGCCCGCCATAAGTAAAGGGCGGGGCGTGCGGGGGCGGCTTTTCCGCGCCGCCCGGGCGCCGGCCGCGCCGGCGGCCCCGGCCGCGGGGGGGAGGGGTCGGATGTTCGCCTCGGCTAACTTCCCGGAAACACGTTCCCATTGCGTGGAAAAACCCGGAAAACACGTTTCCATTGCGTGGAAAAGGCTCTTCAGGCCCAGAGGTCGGGGCGGCGGGCGCGCAGGCTGGCGAAGGGCGGGGCCTCGCCGCCGCCGCTGCCGATGACGAGATGGTCGACGACGGCGATGCCGACGAGCTTGCCGGCCTCGACGAGGCGCCGGGTGAGGTTGAGGTCCTCGCGCGAAGGCTCGGGGTCGCCGGAAGGGTGGTTGTGGGCGACGAGGACGTTGACGGCGCCGGCGCGGATGGCGGGGCGGAAGACTTCGCGGGGATGCACGAGGGCGGTGTTGGCTGTGCCGTGCGAGACGTCGGCCGGGTCGCCGACGAGGCGGCACTTCTGGTCGAGGAGGCAGACGAGGAAGCGCTCGACCTCGAGGTGCCCGACGTAGGGGGCGAGGATGGCGGCGGCGCAGGCGGGGCGGGTCATGTCGGGACGGGGGCGCCGGCTGCGCTGGCAGGCGCGGCGGCCGAGCTCGAAGGCGACCTGCAGCTCCAGGGCCTTGACGCGCCCGAGCCCCGCGACCTGCCGGAGCTCGTCGAGGTCCATCGCGGCCAGCCCGGGGAGCCCGTCGCGCGAGCGTCCGAGGACGTCGCGGGCGACCTGCAGCACCCCCGCGCCCCGGCGTCCGGTGCGGAGGAGGACGGCCAGGAGGACGTCGTCGTCGACGCCGTCGGCGCCGCGCGCCTCGACCTGCTCGCGGGGGCGGGCCTCGGAGGGCATGTCCTGGATGCGGTGGGCGGCGGGGCGGGCGTCCATGTCAGAAGAACCCTTTCCGGGGGGCGAGGGGGAGCCATTGCCACGTGGCGTCGCCGAGGTCGAGGAGGAGGGCGGTGGGGCCGTCGGCGGAGCGGGGGCAGGCGGCGGATCCGGGATTGAGGATCCAGGTGCCGCCGGCCTGCTCGGCGGAGGGGCGGTGGGTGTGGCCGACGAGGATGAAGCGGCAGCGTTTGGAGCCGAGGAGGCGTTCGAGGGCGCGCGGGTCGTGGCCGTGGATGGCGGCGACGCCGTCGGCGGGCTCGACGTGCCAGCCGGCGACGATGCCCGGGGGGCAGGGCGCGTAGGCGGAGGCGTCGGGCGAGCCGAAGTCGCAGTTCCCGTAGGCCCACCAGAGGGTGGTGCGGCGCTGGAGGGCCCAGCGCGACAGCTCGTCGAGGACGTCGGGGCCCATGTCGCCGCAGTGGACGAAGGTGCGCGCCCCGTAGGCGTGGAGGAGCTCGACGGCGTCGAAGGCCGCGTCGGCGCGGCCGTGCGTGTCCGAGAGGATCCCGAGCTTCATGGCGTCAGGCCCAGTCGGCGTCGATGCCGTCCAGGACGCCGGCGAGCTCGCGGAAGCCGGGGGCGGTGCGGTCGAGGTGGATGGGCGTGAGGGCGGCATAGCCGTCGCGGAGCATGCGGAGGTCGGTCTCGGCGTCGCGGTCGCGCTCCTCAAGGTCGCCCTGCATCCAGTAGTAGGGGTGGCCGTAGGGGTCGAGCCGCTCCTCGTAGCGCTCGACGAAGCGCGACTCGCCCATGCGCGCGACCCGGAGCCCCTTGAGCCCGGCCAGCGGGACGTTGGGGATGTTGACGTTCCAGCAGACGTCGCGCGGCATCCGCCCGCCGCCCGCGACCCAGGCCTGGTAGCGCCGGACGACCGCGCGCGCCACCGCGGCCCCCGTCGCCCACTGCAGGTCCGTGAACGCGTCCATCGAGAAGGCGATCGCCGGGATCCCCATGATCGCCGCCTCCGTCGCCACCGCCACCGTCCCCGAGTAGAGCACGCTGATGCCGGCGTTCGGCCCGCGGTTGATGCCGCTCAGGACGAGGTCCACGCCGTCCTTCATGAAAAAGTTGGCGCCGATCTTGACGCAGTCGGCCGGCGTGCCGTCGAGGCCGAGGCCGAAGACCTCCTCCTCGCCCTCGCGGCGCCACGGCCGGGCGCGGAGGGGGCGCGTGAGGGTGATGGCCTGCGCGGCGGCGGAGCGCTCTCCGTCCGGCGCGATGATGGTCAGGTCGCCGAGGTCGCGGACCGCCTCGGCCAGGGCCTTCAGTCCGGGGGCCTGGATCCCGTCGTCGTTGCTCAGCAAAATCTTCATGCGCCCCATCCTACCCTGCGCGGGGGGCGTCGGCAAGGGCGTTTTGGCGGCGGCGGGCCCCGGGGCGCGAAAACGGCGATTTGCACCCCGGGCGCCCTCCCGGCTTGCACGACGCGGGGCGGGATGGTATGGTCCCCCGCGTTGCGCCCATAGCTCAGCTGGATAGAGCATCGGATTTCTAATCCGGCGGTCGCAGGTTCGAACCCTGCTGGGCGCGCATTATTTTCAGCCGACGTTGATGTGCGAACGGCCCGAGGGGAACAAGCCATCTTTTTTGCTAGGCCTTACGTCCTTATCCTGTGCTATTGTGTGTCCTATGCAAGTCCTATGGTCGGGCTGCAAGCAGGAGCACGGTATTATGAGAGAAAAAACAAAATCGATGATTCGAACCATCGCGTCGGCGATTATCACGGACCGGGCGGAGCTGGCAGAGTTCAACGCTTTGCTTGATGCCGATGGAGAGCGCCCAAGTGCGCGTCCTGTTCTTATCACAGTTCGTCAAGCGGCGGAGTCGGCGGACGTGCATAAGCGTACGATCCAAAATTGGGGACGTCGTGGATGGCTTCACCCCAGAAAAATCACACGGAGCCGCGTTCGCTGGGATAAGACGGAGTTAGAGAATTTTCTCCTTGGGAAGGCCGTGCACGGGTATCCCGCCGCAGCTGACTGAAAGAGGGTAGGCGCGGCTTCGGCGCCAAGCGCCTGCCTCGCGACCCAAAATCGAGAGACATGACGGCCGGGAAACCATGCCCGGTCGCCGCAGGAGGAGGGGGCTTGGGGCATGTTTTATACCAAAATAGATTTTCAATTCAAATAGCACTTTCTTTGAAATAGAATTTGCGTTGGAACGGCCATTGTGCCATTCTCCCGTGCATGCACTCGTCCAAAAAGGTTTCATCTCTCTCTGCCACCCTTTCTTCCGAGGACATCGGTGCGGCCGTGCGCCGTCTCCGGCAAGTTCGGCATCTGCGCCAAGCGGACCTGGCCACGCTTGCCCATGCGACTCCTGCGCAAATATCCACCATCGAAAACGGCAAGACCGTTCCCACGCTCCCCACGCTCGACGCCATCGCCCAGGCCCTGGACGTCACGCTCTCCGACCTCCTAAGCCCCCGGGCCTACGTCGAACGCGCCACGCCTCCTGCCTCGTCGTGCCCTCGTCCCGACTCGCCTGATGCCCCCTATGCGCGTCTTCTTCGCCATGGCGTTGCCCGTGTCGTCCACATTCCCGACGAAGCCCGTGCTCTAACCTCTGATTTCCTCGACACCCTTGAGCAGCGGATTCTCGACCAGTTCACGCTGGAAGACCTCTGCGGCGTTTGCAAGCAGCCCGCTTTGCCTCTCCGGATTCCGTTTCCCCTCTCCTCCGAAGGCGCGGCACACCTCGCCTACGCTGTCCGCCTCCACTGCGGCGTCGGGTCCGCCATAGTCCTTGATTTCGTCGAGCTCCTGGAAAACCAAGGCCTGCGCGTCCTCTTCCTAGACCTGCCTTCTTCCATCCAAAGCCTCGCCTTCTACGACACGCGCAACGCCAACGCCTTCATCGTCCTGCCAGACACCGCCCCGCCGGAAAAGCAGCTTTTCCGCATGGCCGTCGAACTGGCAGGCATCTACCTCTTCACGGCCAACCACGGCCGCACCGTCTCCGAAACGGCGCGCACTCGACGTTTCGCCAAGCAATTTGCCGCCAACCTGCTTGTCCCGTCCGAAGCCGTCCGCGCCAGCGCATTGCAGCTCGGCCTGGCCCCCGACCAGTGGACCTATCCTCTGCTTTTGCGCCTCAAGCAACGGTTCGGCGTCTCGACGGAGTTCTTCGCGCACCGCCTCGAGGAGATTGGGGCGCTCGACAAAGCCCTTCGGCAACGGTTCAAACGGCAAATCCTGGACCACTACGCCGCCACGAAATACGCCGAGCCCGGGGCGTCCGCCCGTCCGCTGTCGAAGAACTCCCGCCTGGGCGATCTCTACCTGACGGCCATCCGGCTCCATCCCACGCCTCCACCTCCACTTGTCGAGCTTGCCCCGCGAGCCCGGGCCATCCTTCCCGAACTGCCCCCTGTCACCAGCAGCTGACCCCGGCAATATGACAACGCGACGATTTGAAATGGAAACGGCTCCCCGCCATAACCCAAGGAGAAATGCATGAAAAAGATGGTTGATTCGTTCACTCGCCGCTATGGCCTGTCCAAGACGCTCCGTTTCCGCCTGATCCCCCAGATCATCGGGGACCAGGAAGAGCAGACAGCCTTCCTGAAGACGTTGCTGAGCGAAGACGAGGAACGGGCGAGGCAGTATCCGAAGATGAAGGAGCTACTGGACGAGTTGCACAAGAAGCACATCGCCGCCACGCTGGGGGCGGTCGAACTGAAGGCCAAGTGGTCCGAGCTGGAGGCGGCCATCCGAAACTTCCGCAGGGAAAAGGACCTCGCGACGAAGAATGCCCTTGGCGCCAAGCAAGGCGAGCTCCGGACGGCCATTGCCACGGTGGCAAAATGGGCCAAGACGGACACGGAGCATGCGAAGCTGACAGCATCGACGCCGAAGGACCTCCTTGCCAATCTTGCGCTGTCCGATCTGGACGACGCAGGGAAGAAGGCGGTGGAGGCTTTCAAGGGCTTCGCCTGCTATTTTATCGGCTTCCAAGACAACCGCGCGAACATTTACTCGACCGAAGGGCAGGTGACGGCCATCCCGAATCGCCTCGTCAACGAGAATTTCCCCAAGTTCATGGACAACATGGATGCCTACCAGGTGTTGCGTGCTCGGGCGCCCCAGCTCCTGGAAGAAGCGGAAAAGGAGCTGAAGGAGACCCTGGGGACGAAGAAGCTGGCGGACTATTTCCAGGTGGAATTCTACGACCACTGCCTGTCGCAGGGCGGGATTGACGCCTACAACCTGATCCTCGGCGGACGTTCCCTTGAGGCGGGGCAGAAGAAGGTGCGGGGCCTGAACGAGTTCGTAAACCTCTACTGCCAGCAGCATCCCGAAGAAAAGGACTTGCGCAAGAAGGGCCGCTTTTCGCTGCTATACAAGCTGATTCTGAGCGACCGCGTGAGTGCGTCCTTCATCCCGGACGCCTTCGCCAACGATACGGAATTGCGTGCCGCCGTGAACGAGTATCGGACGGCCCTGGCCTCCCTTCAGCAGAGCGGGCAGACCGTCCATGTCCTGGATGAACTGCAATCGATTTTTGACGGACTCGCAAGGGGCGAATTCGACAAGCGTCGCATTTGGATTGGGTCGCAGAAGCTCAGCGCCCTCTCCCATGCGGCGTTCGGGGATTGGAGCCTGCTGGGGCGCGCATTTGAAACCTATGCGACAGCGACGTTCTCGAAAAAGAAGGACCGCGAGGCTTTCGGGAAGCAGGGCGAATACAGCCTTGAGGACATCGAGAAGGTCCTGGCGTTCGTCCGAGACCGGGAGAAATGGGAGGAGCTCGAAGGCAAGGGCTTGGAGACCTTTTTTGAAGGGCTCGTCGGTCCGAAGGGCGTCATCGCCGTTGTCCGCGAGAAGGATACGACGGCGGCCCAGGCATTGCAGGGGGACAGCGTTCTTCGGGATAGCAAAGAAGATGCGAAGGCGCTGAAGGAATACCTGGACGCCGTGATGGAATGCCTTCACTCCTGCGAAATGTTCTGTGCGGACTCGGATGCCGAGCGGGATGCATCCTTCTATGACCGATTCGACGCCTGCATGGAAGCGTTGCACCCGGTCATTCCGCTGTACAACACCGTCCGCAACTACATGTCGCAACGTCCGGCGGATGTCGCCAAGAAGTTCAAGCTGATGTTCCAAAACCCGACCCTGGCCGCCGGATGGGACCAAAACAAGGAAAGAGACAACACGGCGATCCTGCTGATGCGGGACGGCAAGTATTACCTGGGCGTGATGAATGCCAAGAGCAAGCCCAATATCACACCCGAGGAGGATGCCGGTCCGCATCCTTATCGGAAGATGGCCTACAAGCTGCTGCCGGGGCCGAACAAGATGCTCCCGAAGGTGTTCTTCTCCAGGAAATGGATGGACCGGCATGACGTGCCCAGCAGGATTTTGGAGATTCGGGAAAAGGGGTCGTACAAGAAAGGGCCGACCTATTCGGAGCGGGACAGCATCGACTTCATCGACTACTACAAGGCCTGCATCGCGGAGTATTCCGACTGGAACGTTTTCCACTTCAAGTTTTCGCCGACGGAAAGCTACGACGACATCAACGACTTCTTCAATGAAGTGTCGCAGCAGGGCTTCAGTATTTCGTTCGACGACGTTTCCGAGGAGCAAATCCACCGCCTGGTCCGCGAGAAGAAGCTGATGCTATTCCAGATCTACAGCAAGGATTTCTCGGAGAAGTCGCACGGGAAGCCGAACCTGCACACGCTGTACTGGAAGGCGCTGTTCGATCCGGACAACCTCGAAGACCTGGTTGCGAAGCTGAACGGCAAGGCGGAGCTGTTCTACCGGCACGCGGTGGTCAAGAAGGCCATCGTTCACGAGACCGGGAGCCAGCTGGTGGACCGCAGGACGATTGATGGCGCTGTCATCCCGGATGCCATCCATCAGCGGATCTACAAAAACGCAAACGGGGAGCTTGCCGATCGGGAGCTGACCGAGGAAGAGCGCGAATGGAAAGGCCGTGCCCGTATCCACGAAGCCCGCTACGCCATCACGAAAGATCGGCGGTACACGGAAAACCAGTACCAGTTCCACGTGCCCATCAAGCTGAACGCGTGCTGTTTCGAGAACTTCAAGCCCAGCGATTTCAATGCCGAGGTCCGGAAGACGGCCCTGGCGGACGACGACCTGCACATCATCGGGCTGGACCGGGGCGAGCGGAACCTGGTGTACCTGAGCCTGATCGACCGCGAAGGGAACATCTGCCTGCAACGGAGCTTCAATGTCCTCAACGGGATGGATTACCAGGCGCGGCTGAAGGACCGGGAGGACGAACGCCAGGAGGCCCGGAAATCGTGGAAAGGCGTCGGCACGATCAAGGAGCTGAAGGAAGGCTATCTCTCGCAGGTCGTCCACGAGATCGCGGAGCTGATGGTAAAGCACAACGCCATCGTGGCGCTGGAGGACCTGAATTCCGGCTTCAAGCGCGTGCGGTTCGGCGTGGAGCGCCAGGTCTACCAGAAGTTCGAGAAGGCGCTGATCGACAAGCTGAACTACCTGGCGTTCAAGGACCGCGGGCCGAGGGAGGCGGGCGGCATCCTGAACGCCCTCCAGCTGACGGCGCCGTTCCAAAGCTTCGAGAAGCTCGGCAAGCAAAGCGGCTTCCTGTTCTACGTGCCGGCGGCGTACACCTCGAAGATCGACCCATTGACGGGGTTCGCCAACCTGCTGGACCTGCGCTACACGAACATGGCCAACGCCAAGGAGCTCCTGGCGCGCTTCACGGGCATCCGCTTCAATCCCGGGGCGAAGCATTTCGAGTTCCAGCTGGATTACGACCAGTTCAGGACGCCCTTCCCGGACGGCCGGAAGAAGTGGACCGTCTGCACCCACGGGGACCGGCGCTACAGCTACAATCCCGCCGAGAAGAAGACGGAGACGGTCGATGTGACGAAGCGGATGCAGGAGCTGTTCACAACGCACGGGATCGCCTGGCAGGACGGAACGGACCTGAAGGCCGCCATCGCGAAGGTGGAGGATGCGGGCTTCTTCAAAGGCTTGCTCCGGCTGCTGAACCTGACGATGGCGATGCGCTACAGCAAGGACGAGGAAGACTTCATCCTGTCCCCCGTGCAGAGCAAGGATGGTCAATTCTTCGACTCCCGCGAAGGTCTGGAAGGCTTGCCGAAGG
The DNA here is from genome assembly GCA_045627965.1 of Kiritimatiellia bacterium. Lineage (GTDB taxonomy): Bacteria > Verrucomicrobiota > Kiritimatiellia > CAIQIC01 > Lenti-01 > RGIG3636. Next base: position 13,342 of record JAZQOP010000188.1, read on the forward strand.
ACGCCGATGCCAACGGGGCCTACCACATCGCCCTGAAGGCCCTGTGCCTCCTGAAGCGCGCCGGGTTCGTCGAGACGGGGGACTTGAAGCTGTCGAACGAGGACTGGCTGGCGTTCGCCCAGGGACGGCGGCAATAGGCTAGGGAAGGCGCGGGCAGGATGGAGCCATATCTGGCGATCACCCACATCAACGACTTCCTGTTCTGCCCGCGCTCGCTTTACTATTCCGGCATTTTCCGCAACACCACGTCCACGGATGTCTATCACCAGATGCCTCAGCGCGAAGGGCAGGCCGTCCATCGGACGTTGGACGAGGGGACCTACAGCACGAGGGCGGATGTCCTGACGGGAATGCCGGTCTGGTGCGAACGATACGGCCTGTACGGCGTCATCGACCAGTTGGACTTGCGAACGGGGCGCCTGACGGAGCGGAAGAACCACGTGAGCGCCGTCTGGCCGGGCTTCAAAAGCCAGCTCTATGCCCAGTATTACGCCCTTGCCGAAATGGGCTACGATGTCCGCGAGCTGGCGTTGCATTCCATCAAGGACAACCGGACTTGGCCGATTGCGTTGCCCGGCGAGCGGGAGCAGGCGTGGTTCGAACATGTCCTGGACGAGATGAAGGCGTTTCGCATGGAGGCGCCCTTTGTTCCCAATCCGAACAAGTGCGCCCACTGCATTTATTCGACCCTGTGCGATATGGCGGAGCGTGAGCCGTGATTTCCCTGCCGGACTTCCGATATCAGCAGATCGTGGTGCATGTGGCCGGGGGAAGCGGCGAGAAGCTGAAATTCCGCTGCGACAACCTGGTCGTCGAGGACAAGGAGGGGGAGGTGGTGCTGCAGCATTCATGCCATCGGACGTTTGCCCTGTTCGTCATCGGGGAAATATCGCTGACGTCCGTACTGGTCCAAAAGGCGGTGCAATATGCCTTTCCCATCGTGCTGATGAACCGCAATCTACATGTCACGGCACGGATCAACAGCGGCGCCGAGGGGAACACGCTCCTCCGCCGAATCCAATACGGCCTGGACGAGGCAAGCCGGCTGGACATTGCCCGGGAACTCATCCGCCAGAAGGTCGCCAACCAGGCGGCGTTGCTGGGGCGGTTGCAACATGTGTCCCAGGAGGATCGCGAGGCGAAGAACTGGCTGGATGCCGTTTCGACATCGAGGGCCCGGAATGGGCGGGAGCTGATGGGCATGGAGGGGAACGCCAGCAGGACCTTCTTTTCGGCCTACTTCCGGCCCCTGAACTGGGCCCGCCGGGAACCGAGGTGCAAACGGGACATCCCCAATCTCTTGCTGGACATCGGCTACACATGGCTCTTCAATTTCATGGACGCCTTGCTCGGCCTCTACGGCTTCGACCCCTACTGCGGCGTCCTGCACACGTTCTTCTACCAAAGGAAATCGTTGGTTTGCGACATGGTCGAGCCGTTCCGGTGCATCATCGACCAGCGCCTTCGAAAGGCGCATGCGCTGCGGCAAATCCACGAGGACGACTTCTTTGTCCAAGACGGGCGGTATCGCCTGGAGTGGAAGAAGCAGTCACACTACACGAAACTGTTTTTCAAGGACATCCTGCAGCATAAGGAGGACATGTTCCGCTATTGCCAGGATTTCTACCGATGGCTGATGCGAGGACGCACAATGGCGGAATTCCCAAAATTCAAAATCGGAGGAAACGATGCTCCTGATCGTGTACGACATCCAGAATGATCGCCTCAGGGCGAAATTCGCAAAGTTCCTGACGCAGTTCGGCCGACGGGTCCAGTTCTCCGTGTTCGAAATACAGAATTCGGACCGCGTCCTCCGCAACATCGAAACGGAAGTGAATGCTCGCTACAAAAAACGCTTTGGACAAGGGGATTCCGTCCTGGTCTATGACATCGACGACAAGGCCTGCGTCAAGCGATTCGGGCACGCCGTGAACGAGGAGTCGGATTTGCTGATCGGGTGACCTGCAATCCTTCGCCTTCATTTTCAGTTTTCCCAGGAAAAGCGTCTGTTTCCGCTTCCAAAAATCTGAAAATGGACGGCACCTCGCTGTTTCTACTTGCTTCCAGGAACTGAAGATGCGTTAATCGCCCGCACAAGGTCAGGGTTCTCTGACCCCCTCAATTTCTACTTCGTGTAGATAGCACGGAAACTGCGTCTGCGTAGCTGGTTCTCTGACCCCCTCAATTTCTACTTCGTGTAGATGGACGAACATCGACTCACTCTCTCGCCGTTCTCTGACCCCCTCAATTTCTACTTCGTGTAGATGGAGGCGTCCGCGTCCCCGTTCGCAGTCGTTCTCTGACCCCCTCAATTTCTACTTCGTGTAGATCCATCGTAATCCTCGAATCCGCCAGCCCGTTCTCTGACCCCCTCAATTTCTACTTCGTGTAGATGTGCCGTGCTGGCGCAGGACGAGCAGGCGTTCTCTGACCCCCTCAATTTCTACTTCGTGTAGATCCGCCGTGCAGGACTTCCTGGATGCGGAGGTTCTCTGACCCCCTCAATTTCTACTTCGTGTAGATATCACGCAGATTGACGCACAGGAGGGTGTTCTCTGACCCCCTCAATTTCTACTTCGTGTAGATATGTAATCACCTCCTTTCTTGCAAAGTTCTCTGACCCCCTCAATTTCTACTTCGTGTAGATGCGATCATGCCGCCGTGGATGCAGGGCGTTCTCTGACCCCCTCAATTTCTACTTCGTGTAGATCATCCAGCCCGTAGAACTCGCTCCGCAAGTTCTCTGACCCCCTCAATTTCTACTTCGTGTAGATACCGGCATCGTTCCGAGCCATTCGGCCAGTTCTCTGACCCCCTCAATTTCTACTTCGTGTAGATACGTGGAGGGTTGCGGAGGCCGTTCGGGCGTTCTCTGACCCCCTCAATTTCTACTTCGTGTAGATAAACTGGCCACAAAGGAAAGCGGGAAAGTTCTCTGACCCCCTCAATTTCTACTTCGTGTAGATAAACCCAGACTGCTCCAGCGTGGCGATGGTTCTCTGACCCCCTCAATTTCTACTTCGTGTAGATGCAACGCCTCGGATGCCCGCGAGCGGTTCTCTGACCCCCTCAATTTCTACTTCGTGTAGATAGTTGGCGCGAGCGTTGCTATTTGCGGTTCTCTGACCCCCTCAATTTCTACTTCGTGTAGATATGTGGCGTCTCAGCAAGGCGCTGCCCTGTTCTCTGACCCCCTCAATTTCTACTTCGTGTAGATGACGCTCTCCGTCGCGAGTTAGCTCCGTTCTCTGACCCCCTCAATTTCTACTTCGTGTAGATAGGCTGCACTCGATGGCGTCCTTGCGCGTTCTCTGACCCCCTCAATTTCTACTTTGTGTAGATACAAACTGGGGCGCAGTTTGGTGCGGTTGCGGCCATCGGTCGCGATTCCGATTTCGTCAATGTTTATGCGGGGTTCGTGGAATCGGGGGGGCAGTTCCCGTGGGGGCTGGTTATGGTTGGGTGATGTTCCGACCGGAATCCGCGCGCTGGCCTTGCGGTTTTTCGCCCTTGAACGGGCGGCGGCTTCTTCATTAGGATTGCGGCGGTGAGGTTGGACGGCCATGGCATCACGGAGGGCACGGAGGTAGGAACACGACTCGCATGGGGGGGGGGACTGAAATGATGGGCAAGCGGCTGACAGGGTCCGATTATGCGCGGCCATATTTTTATATGGTCGCGATGAAGTGTCGCAAGGGGACGGCTACGCTTTCCGAGATTGTCGCGCCGGGGCGCTGTCGGATGAACGCGCTGACCAGGGCCTTCGTCCATGTGATCCTCGGGTTTCACGAGCGCATGGAGGGGCTTGCGCCCATCGAATGTTTTTCGGTGATGCCCGACCACGTCCATCTCCTGGTCAGGATTGTCGGCGACGTGGAGAGAAAGACGTTTGGCTTCAGCAGCCGTGGTACGCCGCTGGGGTGTTATGTCGAGGCGTTGATGGGGGCTTTGTCGCGGGCGTATTGGGAGGTGCGCGCACGGGCGGGGGATGGCCGGGCAAAACTCGTAGCGGAAGCGGCGCATGGCGAAACTAAGAGTTTTGCCCCTGTGTTCTCCGCCGATTGGCACGACTGGATTGTGAAATGCGATGGGCAGTTGGAGGCGTTTACGCGCTATATTCGCGAAAATCCGCAGCGGCGGTGGATTCGGAAGAGCCATGCCGCGTATTCCCAGCGCGTCAATGCAATCGAGTTCCTAGGGCGCAAGTGGTACGGCTACGGGAATGCGGAGCTGCTGAAGCTGCCGGTCCTTGAGCCGATGCTCTATTCGCGGAAGCTTGTCGAAGGCGGCGAAGGGTGGAATGCCGCGGTCGCGCGAGCGGAGCGAATCGGCCCTGGCGGGGCGGGGATCGGCACGTTCATGAGCCCTTGCGAGAAGGCCTGCGGACACGCGTTGGGGCTGGCCGGCGGAAGGTGGGTGATGCTTTCGCCCGAGGGGTTTGGCGAACGCTGGCACCCGGGGCGGCAATACGAGCGCTTCTGCGCCGATGGGCGGATGCTTTTCCCTTCGCTTTGGCCGGCGATGGCGCGCGAGCCGACCAAGGCCGAGCTTTACGAGCGCTGCCATCGGATGGGCGATATCGTCGTCGAGGGGCTGGGCGCGCGGGGGCAAGACGCATGAAGGGAACGGCCTGAGCG
>JAZQOP010000189.1:0-2099 GCA_045627965.1 Kiritimatiellia bacterium
TCGCTCATCCGTAGCAGCGACTGCCGGACGCCCGGTGGGATCACCGCGACCTCCGTCGAGTATTCCTCCAGCCAGCGCCCGAGTTCGGCCTTGAAGTAGGGCGCGCACGGGCACCCCGCCTCCAGCCAGACCTTTTTCAGGACCTCGGCCTCGGCGCCCGTGTAGGTCTTTCCGCGGCCGGTCCGCTCCCTGAACTTCCGGCTGCCCGTCAGCAGGTGGTTCGCGTACTTGCGCGAGTAGCCGGTCGTTTCGCAGACCTCGTCGAGGAGCCGGACGCGCTTCCGCCTGTCCGCCTCCGCGTAGATCCGCCTTTTTGCGCCGATGTATTCCGTCGTAGCCATTCGTGACATAGTGTTCATGTCTCCATTCTGCTTGAGTGTCCAGTATTTGGCAAACGGGATATTCCCGCCGGCCGGCCTGCTTTCCGTCCGGTGTCCGTTATTCTGGCAAACTGCGAGTGCTCGAAGAGGCGGACTCCGCTCTTGACGCGGGCAAGCCCCCCGTATATGCTCGTGTGCGGAAGTCCAAAGCCTAAAGCCTAAAGGAAACAACGCCATGTCCATTGTCGCCTGCCCTCACTGCAACGCCGAAAACGAAGTCGCCGATGGCTTCGCATCCATCGAAGTCACCTGCGCCGCATGCGGCGAGCCATTCGTCGCCTACACCGACGCTCCGCCTCCGCCTCCGCCCAGCCATCCGTCCACGCGTACGATGCCAAAGCCCAAGCGCGCGCCTCACCCCACCATCGTTGGCGACGGCCAGCGGCCCGCCCTGGAAGACGCCATCGACGAATCCTGGCGCATCGTCAGGAAGTGGGCCTCCATCATCATCCTCGCCGCATTCGCCTGCTTATTACTCGCCGCCGTGACGAGATTCCTGGGGTTCATCTGGCTCGGCATCGCCATCGTCTCCGCCTTCCCCATCTGGTTCATGCTGTGGGTCATGGCCTACGTCCGCGCCATCGCAAAGCACACAGCCCCCTAGAACCCTCCCAGCTTCGCGCAGGACGCGTCCGGGCGGACGCCACGCTCTCTCGCCTCCTGCGCGCCGTCCTCGCGCTCCTGCGAGCTCCTCGGCCAGCCTACGGCCAAATCCGCCAGAATGCCGTGACGTGCGCCGGCGGGATGCGGAGGTTCGCGTAGTGCCGGTGCATCACCTCCTGCGTGTGGCCGCCCTCCGCCGCCACCAGCACTGGATTCCGCGTCTGTGCCATGCGGTACGAAACCCGCGTGTGCCGCATGAGGTTTGTGCACCACCCGCGGAACGCTGCCCGCGTGAACCGCGACACCTTGCCAGTCCTTTCCTTCTTCGGCGTCCGCTCCATCCATGACGCAAGGTTCGGCGAGATGGGCACGATCCGCGCCCGCCCCGTCTTCGCCCTGCCGTACGGAACGTAGATGCGCCTTCCCGGCAGGTCGATCTCGCTCCATTCCAGCCCGGCCAACTCCCGCGACGGCCGGAGCCCGGCGAACAGTCCCACCGCGAAATACAGCACCATCTCAGTGGCCTCTTTCCTCGCGGCACGGAGGAGCCGCCGTGCCGGCCGGACCCGCACGGCGGGCGATTCCGCGGCGGGCGGTGGAGGATGCCCTTGAGGCCCGGGGAGGGCTAGCCCGGTTGCCAGAAGGGGAGGGCCCAGGGGTCGAAGTCCCAGCGCGGGTCGTAGGGGTTGATTTCGTAGTCGATGTAGACGAGTTGGCGGGTGTCGGGGGGGAGGACGAAGTTGGCGGGGTAGTAGTCGATGTTGAGGCCGGCAGGGCGCAGGATGGCGCAGAAGCGTGTGCGGACCTGGTCGAGGAGGTCGGGGGTGACGAGGCGGTTTTGCGCGAGTTCGAGGGCGGTGGGGCCGGGGACGTATTCCTTGAGGATGCGTTCGGCGGCGGGGTCGTCGGCGAGCCATCGGGGGAGGGGGATGGCGAGGGCGGAGAGGGTCTGGTAGGCGTGGCGCTCGGCGGCGAACTTGTCGCCGAAGGTGTAGTAGTCGCAGGGTTCGTGGTGGATTTGCTTGAGGACGAAGCGGTCGGCGCCGTCGGAGGTGACGAGGTAGGAGTAGCCGCTTTTGCCGCGGCCGAGGAGGGCGAGGGGGGCGTAGGTGCGGC
>JAZQOP010000190.1:0-2649 GCA_045627965.1 Kiritimatiellia bacterium
CCCGCCTCGCCTGGCGCCGCCTCGCACGCGCCTACGCCGGCCGCGACGACCTCCCCGCCGCCCTCGACGCCGCCCGCAACGCCCAGGCCCTCGCCGACGCCGCCCCCGAGCACCTCCAGGACCGCCTCCTGCTCGCCCAGCTCCAGCTGCGCGCCGGCCACCTCCGCGACGCCGCCCTCACGATGCGCACCCTCGCCACCGAATGGCCCGACCCCGACGAAGCCGCCCTCCTGCAGCGCGAGCTCGTCCTCGCCATGCTCGACGCCGGCGACTGCGACGGCGCCCTCGACGAAAGCCGCCACTGGCTCGACGCCTTCGACGGCCGCGACGGCGCCGACAACATCCGCGTCGCCCGCGCCGAGGCCTTCGCCGCCCTCGGCCGCGCCGACGAGGCCGCCGAGGCCTGGAGCCAGCTGCTGGACCGGACCGCCCCCGACGACCCCGGCGCCCTCGCCCGCTACCGCCGCGCCGCCGACACCCTCTTCGACGCCGGCCGCCTCCCCGAGGCCCAGACCGCCTGCGAACGCCTCCTCGGCCTCCTCGGCCCCGACACCCCCGAAGGCATGGACGTCCGCCTCCGCCTCGCCGAGATCGCCTTGCGCACCCGCCCCGGCGACTCCGCCGGCGAACTCCTCCTCCAGGAAATCGCCCGCTCCACCAACCTCCCCGAAAAGGCCTGGGCCGCCACCATGCGCCTGGGCCGCCTCTACGACGCACGCGGCGCCGACGACCTCGCCGCCGACCAGTATTCCGCCATCGCCGACGCCCCCCCCGGCGCCCCCGCCCCGCCCTCCGACGCCCTCCGCGCCGAGGCCCTCCTCGCGCGCGGCCACGTCCGCCACCGCCTCGGCGACAACGCCGACGCCCTCGACGACTTCGGCCGCATCCTCGACGCCTACGCCGACCTGCCGGCCGCCCACGAGGCCCAGTACATGCAGGCCTGGTGCTTCCACGCCGTCGGCCGCGCCGACGACGCCGAGGCCGCCGCCGCCGCCCTCCTCGAAAAGGACGGCATCGGCGAATGGGCCCCCCGCACCCGCTTCCTCCTCGCCGAGCACGCCTTCAACCGCGGCCACTTCGACCAGGCCACCAACCAGTTCGTCCGCCTCGCGCACGACCATCCGGACAGCCCCCTCGCCCCCGACGCCCTCTACTGGGCCGGACGCGCCGCCATCGAGCAGCGCAGCTACCTCGCCGCCAACGAGCTCTTCAACACCCTCGTCAAGGACTACCCCGACGCCCCCCGCACCGCCACCGGCCTCCTCGCCCAGGGCGACGCCCGCAGCGAGCTCGGCCAGTTCGAGGGCGCCATCCAGTCCTTCGACGAGATCATCCAGCGCTTCGACGCCTCCAGCTGCTACCTGGCCGCCTGGGGCCGCAAGGGCGACGCCCAGTACACCCTCGGCGAGGCCCACCCCGCCCGCTACGAGGAAGCCCGCATGTCCTACGGCCGCCTCCTCGAAATCCCCTCCCCCCCCCCCGAGCTCCGCCTCCAGGCCAGCTACAAGATTGGGCGCTGCCTCGAAAAGGAAGGCCGCGCCGCCGACGCCATCACCCAGTACATGACCACCGCCTACGACTTCCTCCAGCGCGACGGCCTCCCCGCCGAGGCCTCCGTCTGGTTCACCCGCTCGGCCTTCGCCGCCGCCGCCCTCCAGGAGCAGGCCGGCAACTGGCGCGAAGCCGTCGGCATCTACCGCCGCGTCGCCAGCTCCGGCGTCGCCGCCTCGCACGAGGCCGCCGTCCGCATCCGCCGCCTCCAGGAGGACCACTGGTACCAGCTGCGCCCCGGCGAAGAGGAGGAGGACGCGCCATGATGTTCTCCCGCCTCCAGGCCGCCGCGCACCGCGAACAATGGGCCGTCCGCCTCTGGTGGAGCCTCATGGCCCTGGCCTCGGCCGTCGCGCTGGCCCTCCTGCTGCGCCACTTCGGCATCCGCACCGACCTTGTCGTCGTCGGCACCTTCCTCTGGATGGCCGCGTGGCTCGCCCCCTGGACGGCCCTCCTCTCCCTCCGCCGGGCGCGCCGGACCGGGCCGCCCCCCGCGCCCGGCCACGGCACCCGCGACGACTGGCGGCACTTCGCCCGCGACATCGGGCTCCTCCTCGACTGGGCCCGGGGCGCCGTCCGCGACCCGGACCTCCGCGCCCGGACCGTCCGCGCCCAGGACGACCTGCGCCGGACCCTGCGCGCCAAGCCCTCGCGCGAGGCCATCGAAGCGGCGATCGGCCGCCTCGTCGCCGACGCCATCTCCCCCCTGCGGCACGCCCTGTGGCGCCAGCTGATGCCCGAGATCATGCCCCTGGCCGCCGCCGCGCGCGAACGTGGCGCCGCCGCCCCCTCCGTCGAGGCGTTCCGCCGCATCCAGCACGACGCCATGGCCGACGCCGCCGCCGTCGCCCTCTGCCGCCTCTACCCCGCCTTGCTGATGAGCGACCTCGAACAGGCCGCACGCCAATGCGTCGCCGCCGCCGCCTTCTACGCCCGGCCCGGCGACCCGCTCGTCCTGCTCTCCGCCGCCATCGCCATCGAATGGGGCAACTTCATCCGTCCCTGGGAACCCTACCGCGCCCGATGCGCCGCCCTCGCCCTCATCGGGGAGGTCGACCCCGAAGCCTCCCTGAAATTCCGCGACCCCGCACCCGCCCC
>JAZQOP010000191.1:0-15334 GCA_045627965.1 Kiritimatiellia bacterium
GGCCAAACCCCGCCCGAGTCTTGCCCCTGGCGGCGCCTGGCGCCCCCCAAAACCCACTTCCATTCATTGAAAGTGTGTTTCCCTAAATATGGCTCGACAAACATTGCACCCGCGGTTTCCGTCTTCTCGCCCTGACGGTAAACCGCACCAACGCCTCTGGATGTTTTTTCTTCCTTTCCGTCTGCGTCCGGGCTATACTGCTCGGCGAGGCGGGAAGCGGTCTTCCCGCCCTCGCATATCGGCGCATTGCACCGGAAAGGACCCTCATGAAGCCAATGTCCACCTCCTCCCGCTCCCCGCTCTACCGCCTGCTCCTCCTATTCCTCGCCGTCTTCCTCTGCGTGCCCTTTGCGCTCGCTGACGGCGACCCCGAGGCCACCGAGCCCGAGGCCCCCTACGTCTACGTCACCAACATTGTCGCCCAGCAGCGCTACCCCTGGAACGGGCTCGTCGACATCGACTACGAGGTCGTCGCCTCCGACCCCGACGCGGACGTCTGGGTCTGGCCGCAGGGCTTCGACAACGACATGAACGTCTCCATGGCTCCGCGTGCCCTCTCCGGCGACGGCGTGAACGCCCCCGTCAAGCCCGGCACCCACCGCATGACCTGGAACGTCTCCACCGACTACCCCGACTTCAAGGCCGCCGCCTCCTTCACCGTCAAGATGTCCGCCTTGACCGGGGGCGCTCCCTACATGGTCATCGATATCTCCGGCGGCGTCGATGCCATCTCCTACCCCGTCTCCTACCTCTCCGCCATTCCCGAAGGCGGTTGGACGGATGAATACAAGACTACAAAAATCGTCCTCCGCCTCTGCCCACCGGGCACATTCATGATGGGAAGCCCTGCTGATGAGGTCGGTCACAACTTTATGGCCAATGAGAGTCAGCATCTGGTAACTTTGACGAAACCGTTTTACATTGGCGTGTTCGAAGTTACGCAAAAGCAGTTTCAACTTGTGGCCGGTTCGGTTCCGTCCAATTACAAAGGAGATACGCGCCCCGTGGAACGCGTGAATTATAACACGATTCGCGGAAGTTTGAATGGCGCTGCCTGGCCCACCCACAACCAAGTCGAAGCCAATACCTTCATGGGACGACTCCGCAGCAAGGCAAACGTGCTGGCCGATCTCCCGACAGAGGCACAATGGGAATATGCTTGCCGTGCGGGAACCGGAACCGCACTCAACAGCGGGAAAAACATCACAGGCACCGCGACATGTCCCAACGTGGCAGAAGTCGGACGCTATTGGTCCAACAATTCGGACGGGAAGGGAGGCTATTCCCAGCATACGGCGGTGGGGTCATACTTGCCCAATGCCTGGGGAATCTATGACATGCATGGCAATGTCGCCGAGCTTTGCCTGGACTGGTGGCAAGACAATCTCGGCACCTCTGCCGTGACCGATCCTGTCGGGCCTTCGTCGGGGAGTTACCGATTGGTTCGAGGAGGTTGTTGGTACGGCGCATCATGGTTCAATGTCGGTTATGCTGCCACCGCGCGAAGTGGATATCGCTTTCCTGGCTTCGAAGGCGGTAATGTGTGCAGACCAGATAGCACTTGGGATTTTCTGGGCTTCCGCCTCGCCGTGACCCCCGTTGAATAGCCGCCAGCCGTTCGGCTGACGCCGTGCTCGCATGGAGCAGGCCATTCCATTGACAATCCTTCTTATTCGCGCCTTGCGCTCCGCAGGAGAACGAAGATGAGAACTCGAACAAGCGTTGTGGCCTGGGCGGGAGTGCTTTTGGCGGCGTGTAACGCCTGGGCGGGGCTGACGTGGTCCACGGCCGTCGACGCACCGCCCATCCGCTACGACATCCGTTCCACGTTCGGTGGGCGGCTGGTCGCCGGGACGGTGGCCATCGGCGATGCCGACGGCGGGGCGGTCGCGGCGTGGGACACGACGGGGCTGGCCGACGGCTGGAATGCCTGCATCAGCGGTGCGAACGCCACCGACCTCTACGTCCTGAACAATGCGGCGTGCGCCATCGAGGGAGGGCGGCTTGGGGCCTCCGCCACGTGGGGGGCGGAGGTGACGCACGTCGTCCGGCACTGGGTCGTCGTTCCCTCCGGGAAGACGCTCACGGTCGAGGCCGGGGCGGTGGTCAAGTTCTGTCCGGAATCCGGAATCCGGGTCGAGGATGGCGGCAAGCTGCTCATCCTCAGCGATGCGGAGCATGAGACCATCCTGGCCTCCGTCGCCGACGAGGACTGGGGCGCGGTGCTGGCGGACACGGGCGTCGACGATGCCACGACCGGGCGGATCGAGTTTCAGACGTCCCAGGCCCAGCTTGTGGAGACGGGCGGGCACGTCCGCCTCTTCAATGTGTCCATGCCGCAGATTCCTACCGTTGCCGTGCAGAGCACCACGGCCGTCCGCAACGGCGGCATGGCCTACGTGCCCTTCGTCCTCTCGGGTGCAACGCGCACAAACGCATTTTCCGTCGACTGGGAGGCCGTGGACGGCACCGCCGTCTTCGGGGACGATTACCTTCTCGCTACCGGAACCGTCACTTGGGCGAACTCCTCCGCCGGTACGAAAACCGTCCAGATTCCGCTCAACACGGCACACGTCACCGGCGAACAGACCACGTTCTCCATCCGCCTGGTGGCGGCCCATTCCGCGTACCTGTCCGCCACCGCGAGCACGGGGACGGTGACCATCACCGAACGCAACTCCCTTGAAATGACCTGGAGCAGTGTCGCCGCAGCATCCGCCCCTGCGCGCTACGATACCCGCGCCTCCTTCTCGGGGCATCTCGTCACTGGCACGGAGCCGATTGGCGAGCCCGGCGGCGAGGCTGTCACGCCCTGGGACACGACGGCGGTCGCCAACGGCTGGACCGACATCGAGGCCGCCGACGCCTCCGCCAGCACGTCCCTTTACGTCTTCAACGACCCCGGCGTGACCGTCGAGGGCGGCCGTCTGGCTGAAACCATCACCTGGTCGGCCGACACGACGCACCTGCTCCGGCACTGGGTGATCATCCCAAGTGGTGTCACCCTGACCGTCACCGCCAGCACCGTTGTCAAGTTCTGCCCGGACACCGGCATCCGCATCGAGGACGGCGGGCGCCTGTCGGTCATCGGCGAGGACGGCAACGACGTGATCTTCACGTCCGTCAACGACGACACCGCCGGGGTCGCCATTCCCGGCACGGAGGTCGAAGGGACGCTCGGCCGGATCGTCCTGCAATCCTCGTCCGCCCAGTTCTACGATAACGGGTTCCTGCAAGTGAGGTTCGGCTACGGTGCCTATCCGTCGGTCAGCGTGCAGGACACCTCCGCCTTCCGCTCCATGGGCATGGCCTACGTCCTCTTCACCGTCAGCGGCACCACCCGCACCAACCGCTTCTCCGTCGACTGGCGCGCGGTGGACGGCACCGCCACCTACGGCGAGGACTACCTGCTCGCGACCGGCACCGTCACCTGGGCGAAGTCCGGCGACGGCACCAAGACCGTCGCGATTCCCCTCAACGCCACCAACGTCGCCGGCGAGATCCGTTCCTTCTCCATCCAGATCGTCACGAACCGCTCCGTGAACGTGGCCGACGGGCTGGCGAACATCGAAATCCGTGAGCTCGACTTCCTGCCGATGGCCTGGGGCGACGGCATCGCGGAGGCGGCGCGCTTCGACACGCGGACGAACTTCGGCGGGACGCTCGTCACGGCGGTCCAGCCCATTGGCGAGCCGGACGGCTCCGCTCTCAACCGCTGGAACACCGCCGAGCTCGACAACGGCTGGCACGAAGTGCGAGCGAGCTCCACCTCCGCCACGGCCGACCTGTACGTGCTCAACAACCCCGACATCGCCATCGAAGGCGGCCGCATGCCCGCCGGGACCACCACCTGGGCGAGCAACGTCACCCATCTCGTCCGGCATGACATCGTCATTCCCTCCGGGGCCACCCTCACCCTCGCCGCAGGGGCCGTCGTCAAGTTCTGCCCCGGCACCCGCATCTACATCCAGGACGGGGGCACCTTGAACATCGCGGGCGCGCCCGACGCGAATGTCATTTTCACGGGCATCAACGACGACGAGGCCGGCAAGGAGGTCGTGGGGACCGGCATCGACCCCGCCCTCCGCATCGGGGCCATCGTCAAGCAGTCCTCGTCGGCGAAGATCACCGACACGGGCTATCTTCAGGTCCAGAACATCAATGCCGTCTCCGGCTATCCATCCATCCGCCTCAACGACGCCGTGGCCGACCGCGCCAACGGCTATGCGTGGATTCCCGTCACGCTTTCGGGCGACAGTCGCAGCACGCGGTTCGACATCGACTGGGAGACGGTGGACGGAACGGCGCACTTCGGCACGGACTACCTCGTGGCGACGGGGCACATCGACTGGGCCTCGACTTCCCAGGGCACGAAGTGGATCCAGCTGCCGCTCGACACGACGCCGACCGGCGAACGCCGGCAGTTCCAGGTCCGCATCAAGACCGCGCGCGCCGCCAACATCGTCGGCAAATACGCATACGTCGACATCTACGAGCTCGACAGCGCCAAGGTCGAGTCCTTCGACGTCCGCCTCTGGACCAACACCGTCGACGAAGCCGAGTGCGCCATCGACACCGAGATCGTCGAAACGCCCTGGATCGACGACGACGTCCTCGACATCCGCTACAGCCCCACCTGGCAGGACGAAGTGCCCGCCGGCGAGGCCTACGCCGAGGTTTCCCTCGAAACCGACGATGGCGTCACCCTGCTCGCCCGGGGCGAACCCGGTGAAAGCGGCTATATCGCTCTCGACATGAACACGATTCCCTACGGCGTGTACACGCTGCGGCACAAGATCTTCGACGCCGACGGCACCCTGCGCGCCGCCGATTTCAAGGACTTCCTCTTCCTCGATCCCGACTCCACCGAAGTCCACTTCGGCACCCTCACTTCCAACGAGACCTGGCACGCCGACAAGGTTCACGTCGTCTACGGCACCGTCTCCGTCCCCGCCATCTACACGCTCTTCTTCGAGCCCGGCGCCATCGTCAAGTTCTTCTCCGGTGCCTCCATCCAGCTCTCCTCCGGGGCCGCTCTCTTCGCCAATGGAGTCGTCTTTACCCATGTCAGCGACGACACGGTCGGCGGAGACACGTGTTTCGACGGCTTTGCCAAGCAGCCCACGCTGGATGACTATTCGATCTCCGGCTCGGTCACCCTCGGGCAGGACTGCGACCTCCGCTACATCACGATCAAGACCTCCATCCCCGCCTCCATCACCTCCAGCCTCACCCTCTACCGCGGTGCCACCTACGAGGTCACAAACAACGTTACCGTCCAGAACGGCGCCACCCTCACCATTCCGCCTGGCACCATCCTCAAATTCGCCACTGACACCGCCCTCAACGTCGCCTCTGGCGGCCGGCTCAACGCCATCGGCACCCGAGCCGCCCCCATCATTTTCACATCCCTCCGCGACGACGAACACGGCGGCGACTCCAACCACGACGGAGACAGCACCGTCCCCGAGCCTGGCGATTGGGCGAAGATTTCCACCGCCACAGGCGCCGAGGCCATCCTGCGCCATTGCCAGATCCTCTACGCCAGCCGCAACACCACCACCGGCGCCATCAACATGAACGGCGGCACCGTCGAGTTCACCGACAGCATGATCGCCCACGGCCTCTATGACGGCGTCGGCGTCGAAAGCGGCAACTTCTACATGACCAATTCCGTCATCTGGGACTGCCTCACCGCCTTCCGCCACTGGCCGCACGACCCCATCGTCAACTCCGTCATCTACGACTGCGGTCGCCTCACGCAGGGCGGCGGCCAGCACTTCGTCAACTGCATCCTCTCCAAGATTACCGATACCTGGGAGGCCTTCGGCTTCCCCCAGAACGGCACCACCTACTCCAACTGCGTCTTCTGGAACGAAGATGGAAGCGTCCTCACAGGCGAGGGACAGCAGGACGCCATGACCGTCTGCGGCACCAACGGCAACCTCTGGGCCAATCCCCTCTTCGTCGCCCCCGAAAACGCCGACTTCCGCATTCGGCCAAGCAGCCCCTGCATCGACGCCGCCAATTCGCTCGTCGCACCAACGACCGACCACTTCGGCCAGCCCCGTTTCACCTTCGCCAATAGCGACCAGCTTGGAATTCCCGATGAAAACGGCATCTATGCCGACATCGGCCTCTGCGAGGTGCAGCTCCGCGCCGTCACCAGCGGGCACGACCTCTCCGCCGTCGCCGTCAAGACCGTCGGCGACATCCGCCCCGGCAATCCGCTTTGCGTCCAGTGGGTCGTCGCCAACGACGGCGAAGAAACCCTGGAGGAGAACTGGCGCGACTCCCTCTCCCTGGTCTCCGAGAAGGGCGACATCGTCGAACTGGGCGAAAAGCTCCACTTCGGCACCATCCAGGCCGGCGGCGAATACAACGCCATGGACTGGTTCGCCGTCCCCGCCCTCGCCGAAGGGAACTGGCGGGCGCGGCTCGTCGCCAACGCCTACCGCGATGTCTACGAGGGGGCCCTCACCAACAACAACGAGGCCTTCTCCGCCACCACCTACCCCGTGGCCGCCACCGCGGTCCCCGCCGACGGCGGCAGCTTCGCCGTGCCGCCCGGAAGCACCGCGTTCCTGCGCATCACCGGCCTCTCCGCCAGCGGCGGCGTCCTGACCTTCGCGTCCGAGCGCATCCAGAATCTCGCCGTCTCCCGCGCCTTCCCGTCCGCCGAATGGCCCTGGACCTGGCGCCTCGACTCCCCCCTCGCGGGCTCCCTCGTCATCCCCTCCGTCTCCGCCACCAACTCCGTCTACCTCTTCGTCCGCAACGAGGGCGCCTTCCCCGCCGACGTCTCCACCTCGCTGGCCCCCATCGTTCCCGCGATCGACGCCTTCACCCCCTCGGCGCTCCCGGCGGCCTTCCCGGCGGTTCTCCACCTCTCCGGTACCAGCCTCGACCGCATCGAGTCCGTCTCCCTGCGCGACGGGGGCACGGTCGTCGCAACCTCCACCGATGTCGCCCACACCTCCTCCGTCGACGCCGCCGCCACGTTCGACCTTTCCCAGGTGCCGCCGGGCACTATCTGTTCCGTTTCCGCGGTCATCGACGGCATCCAAGTCGTCGCCCCCGGAACCCTGTCGGTTGCCCAGGCCATCGGCGACGGCGAGGTGACGGCCTGGCTTGACGTGCCTGCGGCCGTCCGCGACGGCCGCGTCTTTACCGGCTACATCCATTATCGCAACACGGGGGCCACGGACATGCTCGTGCCCGTGTTCAAACTCTATGCCACGGAGAACACGACGCTGCTCGCCGAGCGGCGCGACGACGAATTCCTGCCCGTCCCCCTGTACCTGGTAGGGGCCTCGCCCACCTTCCCCCAGTACGTGCTCAAGGCCGGCGAAGAGACATCCATCCCCTTCTATTTCACCATGCGCGATCACTACCATCTCGTGCTGGAACGGCTGACCACCGACACGGAGATCAACCCCAGCGACTTCATCGCCCGGTGGTGGCAGCGCGAGCAGGCAAAGCTCGGTGTCGCGGCACAGCAGGCCGCCAACGAGGCCATGCGGCAAGAATTGCTGCCGGCAGCCATCGAGGCATTTCTTGCCGAATACGAAAGTGCCTGCGTCCGCACGAACCTCGGCTATTCCATCCAGGGGACGGCCTCCTTCGCGGACGGCACCGCCGCCGCCCACGAAACCCTGTCGCTCTTCTTCGCCTCCGGCGAACACGGGGTCTTGCAGGAGGCCGTCACGGACGGGACCGGCGGATTTGCCTTCACGGGCCTGGGCACGGGCACGAACTACTGCATCCAGGGCGTGACCGTCTCCGTCACGAACCGGGACGGCATCGCCATCGACGGGGCCGACGTTTCCGGCGTCGCCGTCGAGGTCTCGTCCCTGGGCAGCGTCCGGGGCGTGGTACGCAACGCCGCCGACCCGAACCGGGTCTACGCGGGCCTGAAGGTCTTCGTCCAGGACGGCTACAAGTTCGTCCGCGAAACGGTCACCGACGAAAACGGCGAGTATGCCTTCCGTGGGCTCCATTTCGGTGACATCGCCATCCAGACCGACGTTCCCGACGGGATGGCCTTCGGCTATGCCGAGACCCGGCTGGACCGGGACAACCTGATCGCGCAGGTCGATTTTGCGCTGGTTCCGGGGGTGGATGTCACTGGGACGCTCTATGTCGACGGCACGACGACGCCGGTCACCAACGCCATGCTCAACCTGCGCGCCGCGGCAACCCGGCTCTGGACGGGCACGGCCATCACCGGCGACGACGGCAGGTTCGAGTTCAAGGCAATCCCCGCCAACTCCACGGCCCTCGTGTCGGTCGCGGGAGCGGACTGGCGCATGGCCGACTCCAGCACCACCCTGGCCATCGGGGCGGAGCCGCTGGAAACCGACCTCTTCGTTGCCGAACAGGCCCTCTTTGAGGCATTCCCCGCAACCGGTCCCGCCCCGCTGTCCGTCGGGTTCTTCCTCTTCGATCCCGACCTGACCAACCAGGTCGCCAGCTTCGCCTGGGATTTCGACGGCGACGGCCAGACCGACAGCGACTACGCCAATCCGCTTGTCCGGTTCAATGCGCCGGGCACCTATGATGTCTCGGTGGTCGTCACCTACACCAATGGCCTGGTCGTCACCAGCAAGGTCGAGGCCTGCGTGTCCACGCACGAGCCGCTACCGACGGTCTACCAGCCCGGCGCCCTCGTCCTGCTGGACGGCGAAGAGGCCAATTCGGGCGACTGGGCCATCGACAGATATGACGGCGACAACCATGTCCTCCGGCTGACGGCCCTCTCCTCCAGCCCCGCCCTCGCGCCCGTCGTGGGCACCCCGCTCGTGTTCAAGGACGAGAGGGGCATCTTCCGCTGGCAACGGGTCACCTCCGTTTTCTCGGCAGGAGATACTTGGACCCTGGGCACCACCAATGTGGATGACCTCGCTGAAATCTACTATTCGTTCGAGTTCTTCGAGTCGACCCTCGACGAACCCGAAACCTCTGGCGGCTCCCCCTCTTCCGCCAGCAGGGGCAAGAAGGACCCGAATGGTAATTCTGACGAGGATGACGAGGAAGACGAAAATGGCAACGGCGGTGAGAGTGGCAATGGCTCGCAACAGCAGCAGAACACGGTGGAGGTCGTGAAAAACAAGAACGGACAGAGCATAAATGTCCAAACAGGAAATTCAGTTTCTGCTGGTAATGACAATGGCAGCGTCAACGCATATTATACATGCGAAGGGACAGTAGGATATACGGTTAACAATGGCAGCAGTCAGAATGGCCAATCGGTGGAATTTTATAATTCCACGCAGACCGAGGCTTCTGGAAAGTGCAAGGTGGGGGTCGAGGGTGAATACAGCGTCCACAAGGAAAGCGAGGTGTATTCCCATGAGTTCTCCGACGGATCAAAATTCACGGCCAAGATGGAAATCAATTCAACGACCACAGGCAATGCTTACGGGGAGGTAACTTCCGAACAAACGGTGACCCGCAATGATTACTGGAAAGCTTCCGATAACGGGGTTGAACATTCGGGGAGGACGGAAAGCACGGGGAGCACGAGCGCACAGTACAAAGTTGGCGCGGCTAACAATACCGAACTGACAATGTCCGCTACCTACGAATCGGAAAATGGTTCCGTGACGGCAAAGGCAACGGTGGGGATGAATAATTCAGTTGAGTGCGTGGGCAATCAAAATGGAGCATCTTGTTCTGTAAATAATGACGCCTATGTCAAGGGCGAACTGACCTTTACTCCCGGCGGAGAGACAGCTCAGGTGGTGGCCGATTTTCAGGAGTGGACTCGAAATGTAGAGGACAAAGCGGCCGACGAGTGGAATTCCAAGTACAACTCGGCCAAGGACTTGGCTTCTGACGAGCTTGGCGGAGCTTTGGCGGAGATGGACAAAGAACTGCTCAATGCCCTTGCCGACTACCAGGACCAGCTCAATGTGCCGGGCAATTTGGATTTCAACAATCCTCTCGACGAGAACTTGTTGGACCAATGGAACGACTTCACCAAGCAGCAAACCGACGGTTGGCCCTACACGCCCGACATGACCACCGAGGACGCCGCAAAGCAATTCGTCCAAGACAATCTCACCGGCCCTATCGACACAACCGAGATTGAAACGCAGATTCGCAACAAGAACGTGCGCGAGGACGCGAACGAGACATTCTGCAACTTCTTGAACAACAATGGACTCTGCATGCCGGACTTCAACAACCGTCTCTGGAAGAAGCGGTCTTCCGGCACGCGGCCGCAAACCCGGGGGCAGGGGGAAGAGCCCGAGGAGATTCCGGACAACCAGCTGGGAATCCTGCGTCCGGCGCAGATTGATTTCGCGCACAAGCTTAGCAACGGGACGCCCGCGTTCTCCCAGGGGTTGCGTCGGCAGTCGGATGCGCTGGTCAGCCGGACGGTGGATTACGGGGACGGCACCGTGGAGACCTTCACGGCCGACCCGTCGCCGCAAGGCGGCCAGGGCGCCGGGATTCCCGAACAGATCACCCACGACTACTCGCATTACGGCCTCTACCTGGTGACCGTCCAGGACCGCTACGAGCATGTTTCCCCTCCGCCGGTGCGCTTCTTCGTCTCGGTGCAGGATTGGGACATTGGCGATTTCCACTTCCCGACGGCGTTGCAGTATGCGGCCCTGCTCTTGCTGGGTACGAATTACCAGGTGGGGGTGTCGGAT
The DNA here is from genome assembly GCA_045627965.1 of Kiritimatiellia bacterium. GTDB lineage: Bacteria > Verrucomicrobiota > Kiritimatiellia > CAIQIC01 > Lenti-01 > RGIG3636. Next base: position 10,665 of record JAZQOP010000191.1, read on the forward strand.
CCCTGGGCCACGAGCGAGTCCACGCCCTTGCCCGCCGCCTTCTGCCTGATGGCCGGACTGCCTCCCGACCCGTCCATCTACGAACCTGCGAGCGCAAGCCCGAGCGCCCGAGGCATGGCCCGGGGAAGCAGCTCGCAGGCCACACAGGACACGGACGGCGATGGCATATCCGACATGGACGAATTGATGAACTGCTCGGATCCGACAGACCCAGACGACCCCGAAGACGAACCCGATCCGGAAAATCCGACGGAAGACGTGGACGAAAAAGGTGACGAGAGCGTCAAGTCGACCGACCCCAACGAGGTGTCGGGGCCCGCGGGCTTAGGCGATGCCGAGACGGAGCGTTATATCCGTCCCGGCCAAGTGCTCGAATACACCATCTTCTTCGAGAACAAGTCGGACGCCACCGCCGATGCCCAGGAAGTCAGGATCGACCTTCCGCTGGATGCGGCCTTCGACTGGCAGTCCTTCGAGGCGGGGACCGTCGTCGCGGGAGCCACGGCAGATAACGGTCTCGACGGGCGGCAGTGCGCCACCAGCCAAGTCTATCATGCGGCGAGCGGGTTCGACCTCCGCTCCAGCGTCAACCTGGACCCCGCATCCGGCAACGCCTCGTGGTATCTCCGCGTCGTCGACACCAACACCTTCGACGGCTGGCCCCAGGACATCTATGCGGGGTTCCTGCCCCCCAACGACAACACCGGCCGCGGCGAAGGCTATGTCACCTTCCGCATCAAGGTCCGGGATGACATCGAACCCTACACCCGCATCTCGGTCGCGGCATCGATCGTCTTCGACTACAACGATCCGATCGAAACGGATCCGTCATGGTGGAACAAGGTGTCGCCGCCGCCCTGCGCCATCACGTTCGTCGATGCGGACGGCTCAGTGCTGAAGGAAGCGACGGAATACGAATACGGGACGCCTGCAGCAGTCATCGAACGGCCCGAGACGCCGACGAAGGCCGCAGATGAATTTTTCACATACTTGTTCCGCGGATGGACGCCGGAGATTGCGGATGTAACCGCGGTGGCAACCTATATGGCGACGTATCGCTGGATTGCGAACCCCTTCGAGATCAATGCGCAACTGGATGAGGAAAGCGGCGAAGTCAAAATCAACATTACGGTCCCCGCGCACTGCGAGGCAGGCCTGTCGTACATAGACGACCTGGTCGGCAACCAAACGTGGCAACAGCTTCCTAATGCCCGCTTCACAAATACTGGAAATTCCGCCCACGACGTCTCGTTCATTGACGAAAGCGATCCCGAAGGACTTGCACGGTTCTACCGAGCCTGGTTGAAATTGCTCGAGTAAAACTCCGAAGTGTTTGGGATGGGGGGTGGGGCTTTAGACATTGGACATCCTGCCGAAAACGGACTGTCCCCCGCCCCCCCTGCCCTCGCTGTCCAAAACTAGGGTGCAATCCGCCCCAGGGCCGCATAGAGGCCGATGGCGGCCGCGCTCGAGAGGTTCAGCGACCGCACATGGTCCGTGCGGATCGGGATCCCGACCAGCTGCCCCGGATGGCGCGCCAGGAGCTCGTCCGGCAGGCCGTGCGATTCGCTCCCGAAGACCAGCGCGTCGCCGGCGCGGTAGTCCACCCGGTCGTGCCGCCGCCCCGAGGCCGTCGTGAACAGGTGCAGCCGCGTCCCCTCCGGCAGGGCCGCGACGCACGCCTCCCAGGAGGGATGGACCTGCGGCGCGATCGAATCCCAGTAGTCCAGGCCCGCCCGCAGCAGGTGCTTGTCGTCCAGCGAAAACCCCAGCGGCTCCACCAGGTGCAGCTTCGTCCCCGTCGCCGCGCACAGCCGCGCGATGTTCCCCGTGTTCGGCGGGATCTCCGGATGCACCAGCACGATGTGCAGCGGCGGCTCCGGCCACGCCATGTCGTGCTGCGCAATGCGCGAATGGTGATATTTCATCCTACTCCAGCCTGAAGTTGATCGTGATCTTCTTCTCGCCCTTGCACCCCGCCGGCAGCGGGTTCAGCTGCGGCATCCGAGCCAGCGCCTCTCGCACGGAGCGGTCCACCGCGTCGTTCCCCGACGACCGCACGATGCGCGAGCTCGTCACGCGCCCGTTCGGCTGGACGACGATCTCCACCCCCGCCGACAGTCCGGGCAGCGACACGCCGGGCGTCACCCACGCGGCATCGAATCGCTCCTGGATGTGGTTGTAGTAGGCCCCCATCGCCAGGTCCGCCGCGTTGTCCGGGATCGACGTCACGGCGCCGAACTTCGCCCCCTTCGCCAGCATCGCCTCGATCTCCTTCTGCGACATCGGCTTGTCCTGCGGCGGCGGCGCCCCCGCGAACGTCCGCGTCACCGAATTCGTCTGCCGCACCACCTGGTTCTTCTTCGGCTTCGGCTTTTCCGCCTCCTTGGGCGGCTCGGGCTTCGGCGGTTCCGGCACGGGGATCGGGTCCTGCACCTCGGGCTTCGCCTCCGGCTCGGGTTCCGGCGGCACCTCCTCCTCCGCCTTGAGCTCCTCCGCGGGCGGCGGCGGGGCCGACACCGTGAACTCGACGAACATCAGCTCCTCGGGCTCCTTCTTGCTGACGCACGCCTTCGCCAGCAGCGGCAGCACGCAGATCGCCAGCACCAGGATGCCGTGGCCGATCACCGACGCCCGGAACGCCAGCTTGGCCGTCGACGGCGCCTTCTTCGGCCACTGGGACCGCCTGCGCGTCATTTCGCGGCGCCCCCTGCGCCCTCGGGCGAGGTCACCAGCGCGACCTTCGTGATCTTCGCCTCGTGCAGCTCGCGCATCACCGCCACGACCCGCCCGTATTCCAGCTTTTCGTCCGCCCGCAGCAGCACCACCAGGTCGGGAAACTTCGCCAGCTTCTGGAGGATGTTCGGCGCCAGCACCTCCACCGGCGTCTCCACGTCGTCCAGGAAGGTCCTGCCCTCGAGGTCCATCGTGATGCGCGCCGTCGACGGCTGGTCCAGCTCCGACGCCTTCCCCTGCGGCAGGTTCACGGGGATCCCCTGCTCCACCAGCGGCATCGTGATCATGAACGTGATGAGCAGCAAGAACACCAGGTCGAGCAGCGGAGCCATGTTCAGCTCGCTGATCAGCCGCGTATTGTTGATCGAATTGCGCCGTGCCATGGCCCGCGCCTAGTCCGTGATGTAGGTCCGCTGCAGCGCCCCCGCCAGCCGCTCGGGAAAGTTCTCCAGCTGGATCGACAGGAACCGGATCTTCGCGTTCAGGGAGTTCACCCCCATCGCCGACGGGATCGCCACGACCAGCCCGATGAACGTCGTCAGCATCGCCGACGACATCCCCGGCGCCATCGCCGACAGGTTCGCCGCGCCGTTCAGCCCCATCGAATAGAACGCCGCCATCACGCCCCACACCGTCCCGAACAGCCCCATCATCGGCGCCACCGTGTAGATCGACCCCAGCGTCGCCATTGAATCCTCGACCAGCGCCGCCTGGTCGGCCGCGCCGCACTCCGCCGCGCGCCGGATCGACTCGATCTGCGTCGGCGTCAGCTTCTCGCTCGTGATGTCGATCGCATCCGCCGCGCGCCCTTCGTGCCGCATCCGCGCCTTGAACTCGCGCTCCGCCGTCACGCACGCCTCCACATACGCCGGCCACAGCACGCTGCCCTTGAACGGCTGGCTTCCCGGATGCGCCTGCGCCTCGACATAAAGCTGCAGCGGATGCGCCTGCTGCTTGAACGCACGGCTGAACTGCGCATCGCCCGCACGAATGGTCCGCAACTCCAGATACTTCTGCAACATGATCGTCCACGCCCAGATCGAAAACGCGGCCAGCAACAGCACGATCACCTGCCCAAACAGGTCGGACAGCCAAAACGATTGCCACAAAATCTCCATCCCGGCAGCCAACGGAAGCGAAATCATCATACGAAAGGTCCCTCGAAGAAATGGCCGGGCCCACAACCCGACGACGCCGCCGAGCATAGAGGAACACACCCCGTCCGAAAAGCCTAAAAGCCGGCCCGGCGCAAATTTCCGGCCGCCCCCCCGCGCCCCCCCGCACCCCCCCATTTCCGGCTTGCTTTCGGAGGCCGTCTCTCCTACCCTTCTCCGCACCTAAACAAGGACCAAGACCAGGAGCCTACCCATGAAAAAAATCCTCGTTGCCATGCTGACCGCCGCCGTCGCCTCCGCCGCCTATGCGCAGCTCGACGACCTGAACGACCTCTTCAACGAAACCGTCGACGCCGCCTCCGGCTCCATCCAGTCCGCCGGCGACTCCCTCGACGACCTCTTCGCCGACTTCGCCACCGACGCCACCGAGGCCGCCGAAACCGCCGGCAACGCCATCGACGGCTTCCTGGATGCCGCCCCCGAAGCCATCGACGAAGCCGCCGGCGAAGGCGCCGCCGCCGTCGACCAGGCCGCCACGGAAATCCCCGCCGCCATCGGCGAGTCCGTCGCCGAGGCCGAAGAGGCCATCGACGACAGCTTGGACGACCTCTTCGGCGACGACTTCGCCGAGGCCCCCGAAGCCCCCGCCGCCGCGCCCGCCGAGGAAATCGCCGAGGCCGTCGAGGAAGCCCCCGACGCCGCCGAAGAAAACGCCGACGACATCTTTGGCGACCTCTTCGACGATGAAGGCTTCGCCGAGGCCCCCGAAGCCCCCGCCGCCGAGCCCGTCGAGGAAATCGCCGAGCCCATCGAAGAGAC
>JAZQOP010000192.1:0-1555 GCA_045627965.1 Kiritimatiellia bacterium
GGGCGATGGCCAGGCCGGCGACGAGGCGGTCGGGGGCGATGCGGTAGAGGAACCCGCCGCCGTAGGTCTTTTGGGAAAGGGGCGCGCCGAAGGTGTGGCGGGCGCGTCCGAGGTCGCGGGGGGCGGGCGGCGTGGCGAAGACTTCGCGGATGGCGAGTGCGTGGCTCGCGGGAGAGGCGCTCCGGAGGGACGCGTGGCGTTCGCGTGCGGCGGCGGCCAGGGGGCCGGCGGGGCCCTCGGCGAGGATGACGTGGCGGGCGGTCACGATGTCGCCGCCGGTGCGGACGCCCAGGACGTCGGGGGTGTCGCCGTCGGCGAAGAGGAGTTCGTCGGCGGCTTGCGCGGTGACGATTTCGACGCCGATGGATTCGGCGTAGGCGGCGAGGGCCGCGGCGAGGGCCGGGAGGTCGAGGATGGGGAGCCCGCGGTTGCGCATGGGCGCAGGGACGTAGGGGAGGCGGAGGGCGCCGCGGCGGGGGAGCAGGAAGTGGTAGGAGCTGCGGGCGGCGGGGGCGTCGGCGAGGTGCAGGGCGTCAAAGGCGGTGCCGGGGAGGAGCCGCCGGAAGGGCGCCGGGTCGACGATGGCGCCGGACAGGAGATGGGCGCCGATGGCCGGGGCCTTTTCGAGGACGAGCACGCGGAGGCTCGGGGCGGCGCGGCGCAGGGCGATGGCGGCGGCCAGCCCGGCGGGACCTGCGCCGATGACGAGGATGTCGACGTCTGGGGCGGCGCGCGGGGTCATTCTTTGTCGCCGGCCGGGCGCTGCCAGGCGGCGCCCCGGTAGTGGATGCGGTGGAGCGAGAGGGCGTGCGGCGCGGCAGTCTCGACGCGCGCAGTGCGGGCGCGGCTGGCCAGGATGTCGGCGGTCTCGGCGACGGGCACGGCATGGCGTCCGACGCGCAGGAGATGGCCGGCCAGCGAGCGGACCATCTTGTAGAGGAAGCCGTCGCCGACCGCCCGGATGACGACGATGGGGCCCCGGGACGCGATTTCCAGGCGGTAGAGGGTGCGCACGGTGCCGCCGATCTCGCGGTGCGGGTTGGCCGAAAACGCCGCAAAGTCGTGCGTGCCGACGAGGAGCGCGGCGGCGGCCCGCATGGCGGCCAGGTCGAGTGGGGCGCGAATGTGGAGCGCGACGCGCCGGAGGCACGGGTCGGCGACGGGGGCGTTGTAGACGATGTAGCGGTATTCCTTGCCCAGGGCGTCGTAGCGGGCGTGGAAGGTCGGAGCGGCCGGCCGCAGGGCGCGGATGCGGACGCTTTCGGGCAGGACGGCGTTGAGTGCCTTTTGCAGCGCCGGAGCGGCCCAAGGGCGCGCCAGGTCGAAGTGCGCGACTTGGCCGTAGGCGTGGACGCCGGCGTCGGTGCGGCCGCAGGAATGGACGTCGGGATGCTCGCCCGTCAGGCGCGCCAGGGCGGCCTCGATCTCGCCCTGCACGGTCGGCGCGGCGGGTTGCCGCTGCCAGCCGAGGAAGTCCGTTCCGTCGTAGGCGACGGTCATCCTGTAGCGGCGGCCGCCGACGGGGGGGCGGGTCCGCGGGGTGCGGAAGGCCGGG
>JAZQOP010000193.1:0-30958 GCA_045627965.1 Kiritimatiellia bacterium
TGTTGGGGGGGGGGGGGGGGGGGGGGAGGGGGGGGAGTGGGGGGAGGGGGGGGAGCGTAGGGGAGGGGGGGGGGTGGGATGTCGACATGTGGAAAAGACCCCAGGAAAGATAAGAAAAAGAAAGGCAAAGGAACAACGCCGGACAGCGACAGCAGCCATGCCGCTACGAAAAGTGCCATATATTTGCCGATGGGGGATTATGTAGATGAATCAATGGATTTAACAGTTTGGACTGGAGGAACGGACGGGGGGGTGGAACGCTATCTAGAAAACAACGAATGGTCGTTCCGGGAGGCGGCGAGCATGTTGGCGCTGGCGCCGGGCGAGGGGACGGAAGGCACCGTGGCGGCGGGGGCCGGGACGCTGGGCGTGGAATGGAACGGGAGCGGAGCGCCGGGGGCGGCTGCCGGATTGACAAACGAAGCGACGGGGGTGAGCCTGAAGAGCGTGCCGACCGGGCTATGGGGCGTTTGGGAGGGGACGACGCAGGCGCTGATCCGCGTGGAATATGGCCTGGTGGGGAACCACGGGACGGTGACGACGAATTACGGTGAGCTGGTACAGGCTTGGCGCCGGGCGGTCGAAGGCGGGAATGATTCGGCAGCGGCCGCCCTGGAGTCGGTGGCGACGGGCGGAGTGGTCCGCGTGACGTCGGCGGAGGATGCGGAGGGGCGTCGTACGAGCTACGAGTGGAATGGCTCGGGCCTGATGACGGTGGCGCATTTTGCGGACGGAACGCAGGAGTCGTACGAGTACGGCAGCGGGAACCTGATGTCCGGGAAGACGAAGCGTGACGGCGAGCATGTGGGGCTGACGCACGACAACTTCGGGTATTTGACGGGACTGAACAATACGAAGTACGAGTATACCTACGATTCGGGGACGAAGACGTATTATGCGGCGATTCGGTATCCCGACGGACGGGTGGGCGAGCGCTGGTTTGACGATACAGGTGCCATCATCCGCCATTCGATGAACGGGGCCGTGGTGTATGACGAGGCGGCGGTGAAGGCGGATGCCTTGCTGACGACGAAGCCTGCCTGGCCCAAGGAGACGCTGAACGATGCGGAGCTGCCAGTGACGGTGGAGTATCGGAGCGGCGCAACGGAAGCGTTTACATGGGACGGGCCTGGCTATCAGCGGAGCGGCGTCATGGAAGCGACGGGGGAAGAGCTGGCATGGACGTATGACGGCATGGGGCGAGAAATGTCCTCGATTCGCGCAGGACTGGCCGCCGATGTGGACCGGGATGCCGCGGGCTATGTGACGCGGGCTCGCCTGGTATCGGCGTCGGGGACGGAAACGGCTGAATGGGACTGGGATGCGGCGGGGAATGCGTCGGAGGGCCGGATGGGCGCCTGGACGCGGACGAACACGTACGACTTGGCGGGGCGGGTCATGTCGGCAACGACGGCGGATGGAGGGACGTGGGCGTTCACCCGCGACGCGGAAGGCCGGGCGACGGCCTGGACGCAGCCGGACGGGGCTTCTGGGGCGAAGGCGTACGATGGGCGCGGGCGGTTGACGTGGCGGCGTTCGCCGAGTGGCGTAGAGACGTGGTGGCATCATGCTACAAACGGGTTGCTGACGGGGTGGTCGAACAGCCTGGGCCGGCGTGTGAGTTACCAGTATGACAAGGGTGAGCGCGTTGCAAAGGCGACGGACGAAGACGGGGATGTGCGGACGTATGAGTATGACTCGGCAGGAAATTGGCGCGGTCTGGCACCGGAACTGCGGACATTCGTGAACGACGGCGAAGGGGGGCTTTCGCTGAGCGTGACGAATGGCGGGCGGGTGACGACGGCTCGCCGCCTGTGGGGGACGTGGTTCCTGCGCGATGTCCAGGCCAACGACCAGACCTGGCGTCTGGAACGGAACGACGAAGGGCAGGTGACTGCGCTGGTGCGCGCACCGATGGCTGGAGCGCCGACGACGAACAGCTGGGCGTATGACGCGGCAGGGCGTATGACCGGATGGACGGATGCGACGGGCGTTTCCTGGAGCCGGGGCTATGACGCCGCAGGATTCATCGCCTGGGAGACGAACGGGGCCGGTGCAGGCCGGAGCTGGACGCATGACGGGACGGGACGGTTGACTGCGGTCTCGGATGGCGCCGGAAGGACTTCGACGTTCGTTTACGACCCTGCCACAGGCCGGACGACGACGGATTTGTCCGATGGCTCCCGACTGGTGTCGCAGTCGGATGCCTGGGGCCGCGAAATTGCCCGAACGGACGCGGCGGGGACGCTTGTTGCGACGGAACGCCGTTTTGACGGGGCCATGTTGCGGCGGACATGGACCGCAGCCGGGGCGGAGTTGGCCGACCTGGAAGCGACATGGTCGTGGGATGGCGACGGCCAGTTGCTGGCCCAAGGGATGACGGGCGGGCCGTCTACGCGGTTCGAGCGGACAGGAAGCAACCGGTGCGAGCGTACGGTGACATCGTTTGGAGCTTTCGAAGCCGGTGCTGCGGTGGAACGCGATGCCAACGGGCGGGTGATTGCCGTGACGGGCGCGGATGGCGAACGGGCGGAGTGCGTCTGGGGAGATGACGGCGAGGTGTCGGGCTGGATGCTGCCTGAGGGTAGCGTCTGGTTTGCCCGCGACTTGACGGAACGGACGCGGACGACGCTGCTGCCGTCGGGGCATCTTGTGACGGAACGGACGGACCTGGCCGGGCTGGTGACGAACGTCTCGTTGTCGGATGCCGACGGGATGGAAGCCTGGTCGCTTGCCTTGGTGCGCGATGCGGCGGGACGGATCGTCAGTCAGGGGGCGTCAACGCTGGCGTGGGACGGCGCGGGGCGCCTGGTGTCGGTCGACGGGACATCCTATGCACGCGATGCGGCCGGGAACCGTTCGGGGAGCGGCTGGACGACAGAGGGGATGGACCGGCTGGCGGCTTGGCCCGGCGGCACGTACGGCTATGACACGAACGGCGCCGTCGTGACGCGGACGTGCGGGGCAGAGGAATTGAGCTTCGTCCGAGACTTGGCCGGGCGGGTGTCGGAGGTCCGGGATGCAACAGATGGCCTGGTGGCCCGGTTCATCTATGATGCCGACGGGCGACGTCTGGGGAAGGAAACGGCGGACGGCGACCAAAAGTGGTATCTGTGGAACGGCGGACGCCTGGCGGCTGAGCTGTCGGGCACGGGCGTTGTCGAGCGCGTCTTCGGCTACTGGAGCGAGGCCTCGCGTACGCCGGACTGGGTGCGCGCAAACGGCGTGCTGCTTGTCGTCCTGAAGGATGGCTTCGGAGTGCCGACGGCATTGGTTTCGGCACTGAATGGGGCCGTGACGGAGGTGAACACCGGGACGACCTTCGGAGAAGGCTGGGCTTGCCCGATGGCGCCTGTCTGGGCGGACGGCTTGCTCGCAGATGCCGAAACAGGCTTGATGGGCGGTCCGGATGGGCGGCTCTATGACCCGACGACAGGACGTTGGCTGTCGCCGACGCCCGGAACGCTCGAAGCGGGCTTGAACCGATATGCCCGCGAACCAGCGGCAGTCGGCACCGTCCGGGAGTTCCCTGGGCTTTCGATGCCGGGTGTGGATCCTGAGTATGATGTCCTCTATGCGTTTGCGCGGCGGTGCGGGGCCGATGCAGAAACCGCCGCGACGCTGGCCCGGGCGGAACTGCTCCTGAGCCTGGAGGCCCGTTCGGATGCGGCGGCGCGGAGCTGGGTACGTCAACGTGATGCGGCGACAGCGGATGCCGCCCTTCGGCTGGTGGGGGAAGTCCCTGCCGGCCAGTTCCTGTGCACGCGGAAGGGCATCGAATCGTTCCTGAAGTCTCGTCGGGATGTCCTGGAAGTGACGACGGAATTGGATGCATATGGGAAATTGCGGTCGTCGATGGACCTGGAGGAGGCCTTCCGGCTAGAGCTGGCCTGGTCCGCCGGCGCGGAGGATCGCGTTTCCATGGGCGCCTGGCGGGGGACGTGGGGATGGGCCGGCTTGCATCCCGAGGGTTGTCCTGCCACCGAACGCTGGAAGGCATTGCTCCTGGGGGCCGCCCATGGCGAACGTCTATCCGAGGAGAATTTGGAATATCTTGGCGAAGCCAAACTGTTCGCGTTGAGCGATTGGGAGCGTTCGGCGACGCCGTTGGACGAAGAAAAAGCCCGTGAAAAGGTCGACGAGGCCTTGACGGAGCTGCGCCGAGTCTTGAAATCCTGGGCGAACGACGAATGCGAGTGAGGAGGCGGCAGATGAAGACGGCAAGACAGATGGCGTTGGCGGCTGTGCTGGCGGCGGCGGCCTGGTGCAGTGGCGTACGCGAAGTGGCGGCAGCAGGACTTTGCGCGGAAGTGCAGCTTGTGATCCCGCAGACGATGACGTTGGAACGCCAAGGGTTCGATGCGATGATGCGGATCAAGAACGGCATCACCATGTATCCGTTGACCAACATCAACATCCGCCTGACGTTCACGGACGTGGAAGGCGATCCCGTAAACGCAACGAGCGATTCCTCGAACACCAATGCGTACTTCTTCCATCGTGTGGATACAATGGACGGAATCGCTTCGATTACAGAAGGCACGGTCGGAGCAGGCCAGACGGCGGAGATCCATTGGCTGATCATTCCGGCGATCCGGGCGGGCGGGACGAATTCGGTGGGCGTGCAATATGCAATCGGTGCGGAACTGGAATACTGGCTGAACGGCGACAAGGAAACGGTGACGGTCCAGGCGGACTATATTACCGTGCACCCGATGCCCAAGCTGCAATTGGACTATTTCCTGCCCGGGACCGTCTACGGAGACGACCCGTGGACGGACGAGATCGAGGATGTTGTCCCGTTTCCGCTCGGGTTGCGGATGAAGAACGGAGGCGCCGGCGCGGCCTGGAAGTTGAAGATCGAAAGTGCGCAGCCGAAGATTACGGAAAACAAGCAGGGGTTGCTGGTTGGATTTTCCATCGAAGGCGCGGATGTGAACGGCGAAGGGGTGGAAAAGACTCTCACGGCCGATTTCGGTACGCTGGCCCCGGACGAGACGAAGGTGGCCAAGTGGATGATGACCGCCTCGTTGTTCGGGACCTTTACGAACTTCTCGGCGACGTATACGCATTCGGACGAGCTGGGGGGCGAGCTGACGTCCTTGATCGATTCCGTCCATACGCATCTGCTGCTGAAGGATGTGCGGGTCGATTTGGCCGGGCGCGACCGGATTTACGATTTCTTGGCGCAAGACGGGACGGCGGTGACAGCGTACGAATCGGACGGCGGCGACCTGGAGGTGACGGACGGGAGCGGCACCGCGGTGCTGAAGTCGACGGATCCCTACATTTGGCGTCTCGACACGGTCGGGAACGATGAGGCGCTATATGTGAAAAAGAGCTTTGCCGCAGCCACGAATACGGAGATCCAGGTGGCCTATGCGGTGCGCGACGACGGGAAGAAGCTGCCGACGGAGAACATGTGGCTGCATCGGACGCGGGAGAACGGAGAATCGCCTTGGGAAGGATGGTTCAGCCTGTTTGACGCGGACGGTGCAGGGCACAGCTATCTGACCGTTTTGACGGATATCGTGGCGGAGAGCAATCGCCCGCCGAACCTGCAATTCATTCCGACCAAGATCATCGAGGAAGGGCAGCGTCTGGAGTTCCTTGTGGAGGCGACGGATGCGGACGGCACCATCCCGGAATTGGCGGCGTATGCGATGCCGGCGGGGGCTTCGTTCACGCCGGCGGGGGATGGATCGGCGTGGTTCGTCTGGACGGCTCCTGCGGGAAGCCACGGAGTATGGCCGATACGCTTTACGGCGTCGGATGGCGAGTTCGAGACGTTCCAGGTGATGCGCATCTATGTGGGCGAACCGGGCGAAGGCGACGAGGCGGTTCCGGCATCGCTGGCCGGCTGGGCCCCCGAGTTCGACGATCTCCTGGCGCAGACGCTGTCGGGCATCGCGACGGCGGAGTGGCAGGGCGAGGAAGGCATGCTCTACGACGTCTATGTGGCCGACGATGCGCCTTCGGGGAAAACGGCATGGACGCTCTTGAGGGAAAACGTCGCTGGACATGGGCTGGGCGAAACCAACATCGTGGATGATGTGGATTTGGGGACTGAGCGGATGCGGCGGTTCTACCGGTTGACATTTGCCGGCGAGGAGCCAGACCATCGAGGCGTCTGGGGCGTGCTGCGCAGGGAAATCCCGCCGGCGGCATCGTCGCTGATGTCTGTGCCGCTCCGTCTGGCGGATCGTCGGTTTGCCGGGCGCATGGGCGCCGCCTTGGCGGAGTGCCTGGATGGTAGCGATGAAGGCCCGGGAACGGGCGGGACAGAGGTCTACCTGTTCGACGAGGCTGGCGGCTGGGTGCTGCTCTACCTGGACGCGGAGGGCGTCTGGCGGGATGTCGGCGGTGTGCCGACGGATGCGGAATTGGCGCCAGGACAAGGCTTCTGGGTTGTGCGTAGCGGTACCGAGACCGTTAAGGCGACGTTTGCCGGTCGGGTCGGCGCCGTCGGGGAGGAGTCGGTCGCCTTGCACGCCGGATACAACCTGGTGGGCGTGGCGGAGGGGGTTCCCGTGCCGTTGCCGGAAGCCCTGGGGCGTGTGGCCGCGCAGTCTGGCACCAGCATGGAGACGGCGGACTGCGTCATGCTGGCAGGGGCGAATGGCTGGCGGACGCTGATGTTCCTGGAAGGGGCCGGCGAAGACGGGGCTGCGGCATGGGTGGACGTGCAAACTTCGGCACCGGTGGGCTCGAACGAGCTTCTGGAGCCCGGGACGGCGTTCTACTATTTGCGTCGGGGCGATTCGACGGAGCTGGCCTTCTGATGAACTCCGGCATGACATGGGGCGGCCTCGTGTGCGCGTTGGCCTGCGCTGCCGTTTGCCTGGCTGGCCAGGCCAATGCGGCCGAGGTGCCAGATGCCTTTGATGGAACGTGGGAACTCGGCCGCCTGCAGGTCGACGAGACGATCCAGCGCGTCTTTTCCGTCGCTGATGCCGACGGGAACGCCTGGCTCCTGGAGGAGGTGGCCGTTTCGTGCGATTGCATCGAGGTGGACGGGTGGACGCCCGAAGTGCCTGCGGGTGGGACAGGGGAGATTTCCCTGCGCTATCACTCCAGTGGAACCGGGTTTGTGGAAAAATGGGTGGACGTGCAAGGCCGTGACAGCCAGGGCGACGAAGTGAAACGCCGTTATCTTGTGACCGGCCGCGTCTTCCCGGCGTGGGGCGTAGATCCCGACTTGTGCCCGGACGAAGCCGCCTGCAAGGCGATCCTGGATGACCCGCTTTCCGTGCTCGTGGTCGATGTGCGCGGCGACGTGGCTTTTCGGAAAGGCCATGTCCCGGGCGCCATGGAGCTGCCTTTGTTCGCGGTGAAAGGCAAGGGCTTCCTTCGCGACCGCAAGGTCGTCGTCATGGACGAAGGCTGGGGGCGCGCGGCGGCGGAAGTGCGGCGGTTGCGTTCCGAGGAAGGCATGTCGCAACTTTGGCTCTGGCCGGGCGGCCTTGTCGCATGGCGGGACATGGGCGGAACGGTGGAAGGAGACGGCCCGTTCGATGCCGATCGGCTGCCGCCGGAGACGGTCGAACCCATCTCGGAAATGCCCGAATGGCTGGTGGTGGACGCGGGGGGGGCGCGCGAAGGCTGGGATGCGGTCTTGGCGATGCCGGCCGGAACGGTTCACATTCCCTTCCGTCGGGGCGAAGAGGAAGCTTTCCAGGCGGCTTTGGAGCGCGCGGTAGAAGAAGCGGATGCGCTGTTTGTCCTTGTCGGCACCGAAAGTGGCCAGGATGCCGCCGACGTGGCCGCCTTGCGGTCATCGATGGCGTGCGGCGTCTTCCACTTGAGCGGCGGCTGGAAGGAATGGCGGAATTGGCTGGAGACCATGGCCAAAAGCCGCAAGGGGCTTGAGTCGTCCACCCTCGTCGAGTCCCATCGCCAAGCCCCTTGCCGGACTTGCCTGCGCGCGGCGCAAAACCTGCGCTAAGGGATGAGGGAACGGTTCCGGGCGGGTGCCAGCGCTTTTGCGGGGCGCCTGAAACGGCTCTGCAAGGGGGGCGTCAGTGGCGGCGGTGGCGGCGGGAGGGCCGCTTGGAGGCGTGTCGGGCGGATTTTTTGTCGAGTCCGCGTCGATCGTCGGAACGGCGGTCGGGGGCGCGCGGCAGGACGAAATCGACGCGGCGCTTTTCCTCGTCGACGGATGCCAGAAGGACGTCGACGGGCTGACCGAGACGATAGGCGGACCCGCGGGTGGAGGTGGCGACGTAGTCGTCGGGGGCGAGGGTGAAGCGTTCCTTGCCGAGGGCGGAGTAGGGGAGCATGCCCTGCTGGAGGGAATCGCACAGCTCGACCATCAATCCCTTGGGATTGAGGCCGACGATGGTGCCGCGCATGGGGGCCAGGTGCCCTTGGCGGAGCATGTTGGCGTAGTAGCGGATGCGCTTGACCTGGAGGGACTGGGCTTCCATTTCGGCGGCTTCGCGCTCCATGTCGGCGCAATGCAGGGCCAGCTGGTCGATTTCGGCGACGGAGTAGGGGCAGTCGCGGCCGTCCTCCAGGGCGGACAGGATGCGATGGACGACGAGATCGGGATAGCGGCGGATGGGCGAGGTGAAGTGTGCGTAGTGGCGGAATCCGAGGCCGAAATGGCCGGCATCGGCGCTGGCGTAGGTGGCGCGCTGGAGGTTGCGCAGCAGGGTGAGCGTGATCATGTACTGCCCGGGCGTGCCGACGGCGGCGCGGGCGATGCGGTTGAGCTCGGCGGCCTCCTTGGCGCCCAGCCGGATGCCGAGGGCGCGCAGCTCGGCTTCCATGCGCCCCCACTGCTCGGGTGCGGGTTCGTCGTGGATGCGGTAGACGCACGGCCAGCCGACGGCGTGGAGCTTTTCGGCGACGGCCTGGTTGGCGGCAAGCATACACTCTTCGATGAGCGAATAGGATTCGGCGGCGCCGCGCTTCTCGAAGCAGACAGGTTCGCCGCGCTTGTCGAGGATGCAATGGACCTCGGGCAGGGCGAAGTCGAGGGCGCCTTCCTCGAAGCGGCGTGCGCGGAGGCGGGCGGTCAGGTCGCGCAAGGCAAGGAGCGAGGCGCGAATGTCCGGGGTGTCGGCCGCGGCGGGCAGGGAACCGCCGTCAAAGAAGGCCTGGACGTGTTCATAGGCCAGGCAGGCGCGGGAGCGGATGACGGAGCGGAAGGTGCGGACGGCGAGGGGGCGGGCCTCGCGGTCGTAGTCGATTTCGACGGTGTGCACCAGGTGGTCTTCGCCGGGCTGGATGGAGCAGGCCTTGACTGTCAGTTCTTCGGGCAGCATCCGGATGACGCGGTCGACAAGATAGGCGCTGTTGCCGCGCCGGAGGGCTTCCTCGTCGACGGCGTCGTCGCGCTGGACAAAGGCCGGGACGTCCGCGATGTGGACGCCGAGGGTCCATCCGCCGTCCGGCCGGAGGGCGATTCCGACGGCGTCGTCGTAGTCGCGGGCGTCGGAGGGGTCGATGGTGACGATGCAGCGGTCGCGGAGGTCGCGACGCGAGGCCTTGTCCTTCCTCCCGGGGCGCGCATGGCGAGCGGCCTTTTCGACGGCGGGGGGGAACGCTTCGGCGCGGGCGTGGTCCTGGAGGATGGCGGGGATGTCGGTGCGGGCGTCGTCGGGCTGGCCGAGGTCCTGGAGGAACCGACCGGCGACGGGGCGGCCTTCCGGCACTTCGTCCGGCATCTGGAGCGCGATGGCGACGAGGTGGCCGTCGAAATGGCGAACGTCGTCGGGGGCATCTTCGAGGCGGATGTTTTGGCGGATGAGCGGGTCCTTTGGGACGACATAGGCGTAGTAGGTCCCGTAGAGGCGGAGGACGCCGACCAGCTGCTTGCGGCGGCGTTCGAGGATGCGCACGACATGGCCCGGCCGCATTTCCTCGCGCTCGCCGGCGCCTTGGAACATCCGGCGATGGCCGGCGGCGAGGCGATCGGCGACGGCTTCGACGCGGTCGCCGTGGAGGACCCATTCGGATTCCTTGGGGTCGAGCGCCAGGGCGCCGTCGGCCCCGCGGTCCGGCATCATCCAGCAGGTGCCGTTGATGCGGACGCGGAAGATGCCCGTGACAGTCGTCCCTTCGAGCGCGGATATCCGGGGGGCCCCAGCCGCGCGCCAGCGGCCGTCGTCGGCGCAAACCGCCTCGCCCTGCGCGGCCATCTGGCGCAGGGCCTTCTTGAGCAAATAGCGGTGAATGCCGCGGATGCGCAGCGCGACGGCGAGTTCCGACTCGCGCAACGGCACGTAGCCACGTTCCGACATCAGTTCCTTTGCCTTGAGAATAACCGTTTCTACTTGGAATTTCATGTTTGCAATCCTTTCCCCTTGCTTCTTGGATGATCGGGCCCCTGGTCCCCGCGTCCGGCTGGAGCCCCCTTTGGCGACTTGGCAACCCCGTTGCCCGCCCCGGGCGCGGAACGGCGCGAAGTATACCCGCGCCCGACCGGATGGCAACCCTATTTTTCCGCTGTGGCCGGGCCGTCGAAGGGGAAGTCCGTTTCGGGAAATGCCGGGGAGGGGCGGGAGGGGGCGCGGTGCGGCGGGCCCTGGGGACGCCGTGCATTTTGGGCAGCCGGAGGCGGTTTTTGGTGGTATGCGGAAGGAGAGTGGGGTAGGATAGGCGCACAACCATTAGGAGGTCCCTGTGCAGACGAAGAAACGCGATGGATTTACCCTTATAGAGCTCTTGGTCGTCATGGCCATCATCGGGTTGCTGGCGGCGATCTTGATTCCCGTGATTTCCGGCGCGCTCGACAGTTCCCGGCGGACGGCCTGCCTGAACAACGTGAAAGGGATCACGGGGGCGTTCCTGAGCTATGCGAGCGACCACAAGGGGCGGTTGCCGCGTGCGGGCAGCGGGGCGGAATATGCGAACCTGGGCCAAATCGCCGTCATGCTCTACAAAGACGGCTATTTAGGGGACGGAAAAATCTGGATCTGCCCGGCGGATTCCGGGCGGACGCCTTGCCCGGGCAGCAGCTTCGAGTCGTCGTTCAGCACGGCCGCGAACTGCTCGTTCATCTACTTTTCCGGCTATAACACGCTCAAGGTCGATTCGATGTCCAAGATGCCGGTCGTGGCGGACCGGGCGACGGGCGGGAAGACGGCGACGCTGAGCGACCGGGACGCCCACGGGGCCAAATGCCGCAACGTCGGCTACCTGGACGGGCACGCCGCGACGCTGAAGGACGCGGATTCGGCCAACGCCATCGTTTCGATGAAGGAGCTCCAGGACTACGACATCGACATTTTGGACTAGCGCCAGCTGAAAGCGCGGGAGATTTGACATGAAGCCCATCCTTTCTGAGCCGGAAATCAAGGCGATCATCCACGGCGAGCACGGCGCGCCCAAGTCGCTGCTGGGGATGCACGAGACGGGGCCGGGACGCCCCGGGGTCGTGCTGCGGGTGTTCCGCCCCTACGCGGTCAAGGTCGAACTGCTGCGCGAGGGCTCGCCGGCGCCCCAGGAACTGCCGCGGATCCACCAGGACGGGCTCTACGAGCTGTTCCTGGCAGACGAAAAGCCCTTTGCCTACCGGTTGCGGCTGCACTGGTTCGACGGGTCGCACACGGACACGGACGACCCCTACCGGTTTGGGTCCGTGCTGTCGGACCTCGACCTGTATCTGCTGGGGGAGGGGACGAACTACCGCGCCTACCAGAAGCTGGGGGCGCACCCGATGACGCTCGACGGCGTCGACGGTGTGCATTTCGCGGTATGGGCGCCGAACGCGATCCGTGTGTCGGTGGTGGGGTGGTTCAACAACTGGGACGGCCGGATCCATCCGATGCAGCAGTGCGCATCGTCGGGCGTCTGGGAGCTGTTCCTGCCGGGGTTGAAGCCGGGCGACCTCTACAAGTACGAGGTGAAGGGGGCGAACGGCTACCTGGCGCAGAAGGCGGACCCGTTCGGGTTCGCCTCGGAGCTGCGTCCGCGCACGGCCTCGGTCGTCTGGGACGTCGAAGGCTATTCGTGGAGCGCGGCGGATGCCGACTGGCAGGCGGCGCGCAAGGAGACGCCGTGGCTGCAGAAGCCGATCTCGATCTACGAGGTGCACCTGGGCTCCTGGCGGCGGAAAGGCGAGCAGGAGGACAAGTTCCTGAGCTACGCGGACTTTGCCGACCAGCTGGTGCCCTATGTCAAGGAAATGGGCTACACGCATGTCGAGCTGCTGCCGATCAGCGAGCATCCGTTCGACGGCTCGTGGGGCTACCAGACGATCGGCTACTACGCGCCGACGTCGCGGTTCGGCTCGCCGGACGACTTCAAGCGCTTCGTGGACCGGTGCCACGCGGAGGGCATCGGCGTCATCGTCGACTGGGTGCCTGCGCACTTCCCGAAGGACGGCCACGGGCTGGCCTACTTTGACGGGACGCACCTCTACGAACATGCCGACCCTCGCCTGGGCGAACACAAGGACTGGGGCACCTACATCTTCAACTACGGCCGCAACGAGGTGCGCGCGTTCCTGCTCTCGAACGCGATGTTCTGGGCGGACGTCTACCACGTCGACGGGTTGCGCGTCGATGCCGTCGCCTCGATGCTCTACCTCGACTACTCGCGCAAGGAAGGCGAGTGGATCCCCAACAAATACGGCGGACGCGAGAATCTCGACGCGGTGGATTTTCTCAAGAAGTTCAACGAGACGATCCACCTGGAACATCCGGGCTTCCTGACGTTCGCCGAGGAGTCGACGGCCTGGCCGATGGTGTCGCGCCCGACCTACCTCGGCGGCCTGGGGTTCGACCTGAAGTGGAACATGGGCTGGATGCACGACACCCTCGACTATTTCCAGAAGGACCCCCTCTTCCGCAAGTATCACCACCAGCAGATGACGTTCTCGATGATCTACGCCTTCAACGAGAATTTCGCGCTGCCGTTTTCCCACGACGAGGTGGTGCACGGAAAGGGCGCCATGCTCTCGAAGATGCCCGGCGACATGTGGCGGCAGTTCGCCAACCTGCGCCTGCTCTACGCCTACATGTTCGCCCATCCCGGCAAGAAGCTCAATTTCATGGGGGCGGAATTCGGCCAGTGGAACGAGTGGAACTGCAACAAGGGCCTGGACTGGAACCTGCTCGAATTCGACACCCACGCTGGCCTTCGGCGGATGGTCCGCGACCTGAACCTGATGCTGCGCGGCTTCGGCGCACTTCACCAGGTCGACTTCTCCTGGGAAGGGTTCGAGTGGATCGACCTGAACGACTGGGAGAACTCGACGCTGGCGACCCTGCGGAAGGGGACCTCGCCGGACGACCTCGTCGCCTGCGTGTTCAATTTTACGCCGGTGCCGCGGCACGGCTACAGGCTGGGCGTTCCGCGCGCCGGGACATGGGAAGAGGTGCTGAACACCGACGCGAAGATTTACGGCGGCTCGGGCGTGGGCAATCCGCGCCGGCTGCGGACCGATGCGCTGGAGGCGCATGGGCGCGAGCAATCGCTCCCCATCACGCTTCCGCCGCTCGGCGCGGCCTATTTCCGCTTCGTACCGGAGGAATAGAGAGGATGAAGACGATGAAAATGCTTGGATGGGCCTTGGCAGTGGCGGCGGCGCTGGCGGCCGGGACGGCGAAGGCGGACCTCTATCCGCTGCAGATCGGCGTGGCGGGCATGGACTGCCAGCTGGTGCAGGAAATCAACGACATCGCGCCTTTGCGCCTGAACCTGCCGTTTTCCGAAAACATCACGGTGGCGGGCCTGGACCTTGGGGCGTTCGGCAAGTCGGACTCGGCCTATGGCGTGCAGCTCAACATCTTCAACTTCATGGAGGACTGGGGGGCGGGGGCGGCCTTGGGGCTCTACATCGAAGCGGGCAACTACGCCGGCGTGTCCTTCGCGCCGTTCAATTTCGTCGAGGGCACCTATGCGGGCATCCAGCTGGGCTTCTTCCCGTCGGCCGACGTGCTCTATGGCGTGCAGATCGGCGCCATCAACAAGGTCCGCGAGCTGCACGGCGTGCAGATTGGCCTGGTGAATGTGGCAAGCGACTCCGACTGGCCGTTCCTGCCCCTCGTCCGCGTCGGATTCTAGCCGATGGGCGCGCCGTCCAATGCGCGTGACGGCTGGAGGGCGGCCTTGCGGATTTTCGCCCTGTGCCTCCTGTCCGGCAGCCTCGCGGCGCAGGCGGCGACGTTCGATGGCGCGGGCTGGCGGATGCATTACAACGTGCCCGACCAGAAGACCGGCGCCTCAAGCGCGACGGAAGAGGAATACGTCCTGCGCGACGCCTGGCTGGCGCGGATCAATGCGCTGAAGAAGAACGACTGGGCGGTCCTCTCGACCTATACCATGTCGGGGAATTCCGAGGTGACGGGCGCGGCGGGACCGATGCTGGCGGCGGTGTCGAACGCCCTGGCCCGGGGGGCGAAGGTCGGCTGGGTGGTCGGCAACGGGGTGGCCGTCGCGAGCAATTTCTGGCCAGGCGCGTCGTTGAAGTCGCTCTCGAAACGGGCCTCGAATCCGTTGAAGCTGTCCCAGGCGCCGAGCGGCGGGATCATGCACAACAAGCTGGGCGTGTTCTCCTACGCGGGGCAGACGCCGTGGGTGCTGTCGGGGTCGTGGAATTTCACGGGGGGGGCGTCGTCGCAGCAGTGGAACGTGCTGGTGGAGATCCAGGACGCGACCTTGGCGGCGGCGTGCTCGAACGAGCTTTCGCAGCTCCTGGCCGGCCGGTTCCATGCCGACACGGCAAAGTCGCACGCCTGGGACGGGACGAAATTCCGGCTGGCCGGCTGGACGCGCGACGGCTGGGTGCGGTTTGCGCCGTATCCTGACGGGAAATATGGCGGCAACAACGCGTTGACGGACATTACCAACGCCATCGCCGGCGCCCAGGAGGAGGTTTTCTTTGCGCTGAACAAGCTGACCCGCGAAGGCGTGGCCGATGCGCTGATCGCGGCGTGCGACCGGGGCGTCGTGGTCCACGGGACCGTGCCGCTCAGCGACTGGACGCTCCCGTCGAAGGACAGCTGGACATGCCTCCAGAAGCTCCTGGACGCCAGAAACTACGCGACCGGCAACCGCGCGCACATCCATCTGGCCTACACGACGGGGGCCAAGGCGGCCGAGGATGGCGCGCAGATGGACCTGGTGCATGCCAAATACATGGTGATCGATCCGTGGGGCGCCAATCCGCTTGTCATCCAGGGGTCGGCCAACTGGACGGCCTCGGCGCTCGTCCTGACGTCCTCGAACGACGAAAACATCGAGTTTTTGCCAGATGGCGCGCTGGCGCAGGCGTTCGTCGAGCAATATCGTGCCATGACAGACGGCCTTCTCCCGCTCTTCACGGGCATCGAGGCAAAAGGGTCGGCATGGCTGCTGGCCTACTGGCACGCGCCCGGCGACTTTGTCTGGGAATCGGCGGACTCCCTAGGGCCCGATGGCGCCTGGTCCGCGGGCGGATCGGTGCCTGCCGCCCGGCGAGGGAGCTTGTCGGTCGCACCCGGAGAAGCGCCCAGGCGCTTTTTCCGCCTGCGAGAGGAGTCCCGATGATGGCGGCGGCGGCGATGCGTCGCCCGGCGGCTCAAGCCGCCAAGGATAAGGATGTGGAATGAAAAACAACGGAGGATGGGTCAATGTCGCAAATCTATGAATACATCGGAGTCGTCGAGGAGGTCGGCCAGGTCCAGAGCTTTGGGATGAACGGGTTCACGAAGCGCGAGGTAATCATCGGCAACGATGTCCATTCCGAGAGCCGCTATCCGAATCCCGTGAAGTTCACGTTCAAGAAGGACAACTGCTCGCTGCTTGACGGCATTACGCAGGACCAGCGGGTGAAGATCCGTTTCGCGATCGACGGGCGCCGCTGGGAAGGCCAGCGCGGAGTGCAATATTTCGTCGACCTGACGGGGCTTGCCATCGAGGCCCTGGGCGCGGATGCTGCCACGGACGAGCCCCCGCCGCCCTCCGGTGAAGGCGCTGACGTCGATGACATACCGTTCTGACGCCTTTTGCGATGCCGTGGCGTAAGGCGATAGCCGTCGTCCTCCTGGCGCTGGCGGCAGGAGGGGGTTCCGAGGTGCCGAGGGCGTCCGGCGCGACGTTCCGGGGCGACGGCTGGCTGGTGCGCTACAACATCCCCGACCAGGATACGGCGGTCACGAATTGCTCGCCGGACGAATACGTCTTGCGCGAGGCCTGGCTGGAGCGGATCGATGCGCTCCAGAAGGGCGACTGGGCGGCGATGGCGAGCTATACGCTGGGCGGGGCGGACTCTCGCACGGGCGCGGCCGGTCCGATGCTCAAGGCCGTCTCGAACGCGCTGGCCCGCGGCGCCAAGGTCGGCTGGGTGGTCGGCAGCGGCGTCAACACGAACACGGCCTACAACGGCTATACGCTGGCCAGCCTGGGCAAGATGTCCAAGAATCCTCTCCGCCTGAAGAAGGCGCCGAAGGACAACGGCATCATGCACGACAAGATGGGCGTCTTTTCCTATGCGGGGCAGGTCCCGTGGGTCCTGACGGGGTCGTGGAACTTCACGGGCGGGGCCTCGTCGCTGCAGTGGAATGCGCTGGTGGAAATCCAGGACATGGCGCTGGCCAACGCCTATTCCAACGAGCTTTCGCAATTGCTGGCCGGCAAGTTCCACGGCAACGCCGGCAAGTCGCACGCCTGGGACGGTGCAACGTTCCGCCTGCCCGGCTGGACGCGGGACGGCTGGGTCCGCTTTGCCCCCTATCCGGACGGGGCCTACGGCGGGAACAACGCGCTGACGGACATCACCAACGCCATCGCGAATGCCCGCGAAGACATCTTCTTCGCCCTGAACAACCTTTCCCGCAGGAACATCGCCGAGGCACTGATCGGGGCGTGCGACCGTGGCGTCAACGTCTACGGCACGGTCATGTGGGCCGACTGGGCCACGCCCGACGACGGCAGCTACGAATGCGTCCACATGCTCCTGGATGGCACCCGCTATGCGACGACCAACCGGGCGCACATCCTGATGGCCTACACGGCTGGGGACAAATCCGAGGCGGACGGCGGCCAGCAGGACCTGGTGCATGTCAAGTATGCGGTCATCGATCCCTGGGGCGAATCGCCGCTCCTGATCCAAGGCTCGGCCAACTGGACGGAGGCGGGACTCGTGGCCACGAACCGGAACGACGACAATATCGAATTTATCCCCGATGCCGCCATGGCGCAGGCTTTCGTGGCGCAGTATCTGGCGATGACGGACGGTCCGCAGCCCGTCCTGACGTCCATCCGCCGCGATGCGGAAGGGGTCTGGTCCCTCGACTACCGCTACGGGGCGGACCGCGTCCTGGAACAGTCGCCGACACTCGGGCCGGAAGCCCAGTGGACGCCCGTCGCCCTCCCGCCGGATCCGGCCGGCGGGACCATCGTGCTGGAGGGCGCCCCGCCCTCGATGTTCTTCCGCCTCCACGGCGACTAGGCGCAAAAAAAGCCGCAGGCGCGAGGCCTGCGGCTTCCTTGCAATACCAACCAATTCGGCGCGTTAGCCGAGCAGATCGTCGATCTGCTTCTCGGCGACGCTCCAGAAATAGGTGCTGTCCCCGTTGAAGCCGTGCTTCTCGGCTTCGTAGTAGGCGGCGACCTGGATCATCTTGTAGCGGAGCTCGGAGCTGATCGGCTGCTTGGCGGCCTTCGGCGCAGGAGCGGCCTTCTTCGCGGGCGCCTTCGCCGGAGCAGCCTTCGCGACGGCCTTCTTGGCGACCGGCTTCACGGCAGGGGCGGCCTTCTTGGCGACGACCTTGGCGGCGGTGGCTTTCTTTGTCGTTTTCATCTTGGGTCTCCTTGTGACGCCCAGACAGGGCGTCGTCCAGTTGGGTTTCTAAATCGTTTCTTCCGTCATTTGGACGCTTGACGCGGCGGACTCTAGCCCAAAAAACCGCAAACGCAAGCATTATTTTTCGCAACCCGTTGATTTTATTGGAGTTGCGAAGAGCTGGCCCGTCGTAAGTGCTTGCATTGCAAGAGGTTAGGTCAAGCGCTTCACTAAAGCGGTTTACTTGCCGCATTCCCCCAAAAGGCGGAGATTGTGGGTGGAGCAGGGGCGGAGCGGTTGTTTTGGGGGGAATGGCGCCCCATCGCCCCTCTGGCAACGTGCAACAGGTTTCGGGACGCTCCAGGTAGCAAAAAAAACAAATGAAGGGGCGTTTTTTGCTTGCGGGCGGAAGGGGCGACGGGTAAGGTTGCCGCGATTTGCGCGGAGAGATGGCTGAGTGGCCGAAGGCAACGGTTTGCTAAACCGTCGTACTGGGTAAACCGGTACCGAGGGTTCGAATCCCTCTCTCTCCGCCATTTTTTTATGCTTTTGCGGCATCATGAACGGCCAGGATGTCGGGGTGCGGGACAGATGGCGAACGGGTTGACCGATGCGCGGCGCGTGCGGATTGCGAAGCCGTAGAGGGCGATGAGGGCGAAACAGAGGCCGTTTTGCCAGGGGGCGTAGGCGTAGTGTTGGTTGGTCGTCATGGCATCGGCGGTCTGGCGTGGCGCTTTTCGATCTTTTTCACGCGGCGGCCCTTGTGAGGCGGTTTTCGGCGTCCCATGTGTAGGACCAGGTGCCGTCGAATGTCATGTTGCCGTCGGGGGCGTAGGTGGACGCCCTTGTCCTACCATGGACGGCGTGATCGGTCAAGCGTCCGGCCCCGTCGTAGTCGTGGAGGTTGGCGTCGGCGGGGGAGGTGTCGGCGACGAGGCGGCGGCCGAAGACGGGGCCTGGACGGGAAGGCGGGCGATCAGCGTTTTTGAGCTTTCTCGGGGTCGAAAGGATCGATGTGGACGAGGGCGTCGACGACGTTTTCGCCGGCGTCGATGAGGCGGCGTTCGACGTCTTCGGCGACGTCGTGGGCATCGCGGAGGGACATGCCGGCGTCGACGACGATGTGGAGGTCGACGTGGAGGTCGCTCCCGACGTAGCGGGTGCGGAAGTCATGCAGGCTGATGACGGAGGGATGGGCTAGAGCTGTTTTCTTCAGCTTTTCGGTGATTTCGGGGCTGGCGCAGCGGTCGACGACCTGGTGGAGCCCCGGCCAGGCGATCTGGAGGCCCGACCAGGCGATGAGGACGGAGACCAGGGCGGCCCCGACGGCGTCGGCATACCAGAGCTCGGGGAAGGGGAGGACAAGGAGGAGGGCGAAGAGGACAGGGACGGAACTGAAGGCATCGCTGCGGTGATGCCAGGCGTTGGCGACGAGGGACGGGCTGCGCAGGCGCTCGCCGGCGCGCCGGGTATAGCGGTAGAGGATTTCCTTGACGACGACGGAGGCCAACGCCATCACGGCGGCGATGGGTTCGGGACGGGTTTGGATGTGGCCAAGCAGCAGATTCCGGATGGCGGACCAGCCGAGGCCGATGCCGACGGCGACGATGGCAACGCCGATGAAGATGGTGACGAGCGTCTCGAAGCGCCGATGGCCGTAGGGATGCTCTTCGTCGGGAGGCGTGTTCCAATAGCGGGAACCTGCCAGGATGACGACGTCCGTGGCAAAGTCGGACGCGCTGTGGACGGCATCGGCGACGAGCGCGTTGGACCCTCCGAAGATGCCGGCGAGGAATTTTCCGGCGGTCAGGGCGACGTTCCAGGCCAGCCCGATCCAGGTGACGCGCCGGACATCGGGGCCGTTGTCTTGACGGAGGACATGCGTCATGGTGCACCCCTAGGCGGCGGGATGGTCGATGACTTCGATCTGCTTCCATTTTCCCCGGCGGAAGCGGAACCAGAACGTCAGCGCCAGGGCCAGGACGTTGCCCATGATCAGGAACCACTCGGGCATGAGGGCATCCTGTCCGAAGTGGCGCATGGCGACGAAGGCCGGGGGAATCCAGAAGACCCAGTTGAGGACGATGGCGACCCAGAGGACGAAGCGGGTGTCGCCCGCCCCCTTGAGCGCTCCGTTGAGGACGATGTTCACGGCGTCGGCCATCCCCCACAGGGCCAGCATCAGGAGCAGCGGCCGGCCCTTGGCCAGCAGGACGTCAAACGGGATTTCGTTGCCCGAAGAGGCGGCGAACATCTTGAAGTAGACCTGCGGGAGCAGGATGAACGAGAGGCAGACGGCGCCCATGTAGAGCCAGGCGATCTGCACGGCGGACATGGCGGACCGCTCGGCGTGGGTGGAGTCGCGGGCCCCCTGGTATTGGCCGACGAGGATTTGGGCACCCATCGACATGCCCAGGAGCGGCATGAAGGCGACGCTGTTGACCGAAAAGGCGATGTTGTTGGCAACCATGTCGATGGCGGAAAGGCCGCCCAGAAGCGCCAGGAAGATGGCGAACGAGGCCGTGTCAAGGAGCGCATGGAAGGCAGAAGGGATGCCGAAGCGCGCAATGCGCAAAAGGAGCGGCCAATCCGGGCGCCAGGTCCGGCGGGTCGCGAAATCCTTCTGCAGGCGCGGTGCGAGATACTTGCAGCACAGCCAAGCGAGATTGACCACGCCGCCCATCAGGGTGGCGATGGCGGCCCCGGCGATGCCCAGACGCGGGAGGCCGAATTTCCCGAAGATCAAGACGTAGTCGAAAAGGATGTTCGACATGTTGCCCAGGACGCTGGCGACCATCGGCGTCCGCGTGTCGCCGCGTCCGGCGAAAAAGCCGGCCAAGGCGCTGATGAGGCCCATCGAGCCGCAACCGGCCATCAGGATGGCATAGTAGACGGACTCCTCGCGGACCATGGCCGCTTCATGGCCCATCCAGGCCATGACAAGGCCGCCGACGGGGACCAGCAGGAGCCCGAGCGGCCACGTCAGCAAGGCCAGCCAGACGCCCTGGACGGACGACACGGTGCACAGGCGCTTTTCCCCGGCGCCATGGTATTGCGCTACGAAGGTCCCCGAGTAGTTGGCCAAGGCCTGGAAGAACAGCGTGAACGTCAACGACAGCATGCCGGCCGGCAGGGCGGCGCGGAAGGCAATGGTCGAGTAGTGCGCCAGGAAGAGGCGGTCGACGAACTCCATGATCGTCATCGACGCGGTCGACAGCACGATGGGCGCGGCAATGCGCCACACCTCGGCCGCGCCGCCAGGGCCGTCCGTCCATCGATTCCATCTTTTCCGCCATCCGTTCATGCGCGGAAAAATCTACCTGCTGCAAAGGGACATGGCAATACCTATTCGCGAGGGACGGGCATTCCCGCAGTTTGCCAGAATGGCGGACAGCGGGCGCGGACAGGCGGAAGTGCGTCCGGCTTCTCGACAAAGGCCGGAATGCGGACGGGGCGGAGATCGGGGCCTGCCAAAATGGGTCAGGCCGGGAACATGGTTCCCGAAGCGGTCGCCGGGAACAAGCGGAGGCAAACCTTGGCGCTATTTGCGGCGTTTTTTCCCGTGCGGCTTGTCGGGCGCGGGACCGCCGACCTGGATGGTGCCGATGAGGCAGTAGTCCTTCTGGTCCTCGAGGCGAAGGGTCAGGATCTGGCGCTGCTGGGCGGGGCGGCCCCAGTCGGTGTAGACGGTGGCGGTCACGGTGACGGGGCCGATGAGGGTCTGCTGGTGGGAACCGTAATACTTGGCGTAGATCTTGTATTCGCCGACGGGGGCATTGCGAAGGAGGAATTCCTCGGGGCCATAGCCGTCGACGACGTCGCGCGAGACGAGGCCGCCGGCGTGGGTGCGGTTATGGCCGTAGTAGGCCTCTTCGCCGGTGGGGTCGAAGACGTGGAGGTCGATGTCGGTGGCGTCGGCATCCCAGGTCAGGGCGATGCGGAGGTCGAGATCGAGGTTCGTCGAGAGGTTTTCGGGCAGGGCTTCGAGGTCCTTGCAGGCATCGGGATGGAGGGCGCGCAGGGCGTTGAACTCCTCGAGGGCGAAGACGCAAAGCGTGTCGGAGTGGCGGTTCCACGGGGTCGTGGCGACCTTGACGAAGAGGGCGGCGGCCTCGGAGAGGTCGGCGTCGTTGCCGCGCTGGACCAGGGCGACGGCGAGGTCGCGGAAGGACTGGCCTTCCTCGCCGCGCAGCTGGACGATGCGGCGCAGCTGGCCGATGGCCTCGTCGAGCGCGCCCGCCTGCTGGAGACGCCAGGCAAGGACGCGGAGCAGCGGCGCCGATTCGAGCTTCATCTCGGCCAGGTTGGAGAGGACGCGGACGGCCTCGGCGGTGTCGCCCGCCTTGAAGAGCACGGTGGCGCAATCGAGGAAGAAGGCCGGGGAAGTGGCGTTTTGGTCCTTGGCGCGTTCCTTGAGATAGGCCGAGTAGCGGGTCTTGGTGGAGCGGGCCTTGCGGATGGAGGCGAGGTAGGGCGCCTTCGGATTCCATGGCGAGATGGCAATGACGGGGGCGGAGGAACTGGCGGATGACGATGTGGCGCCAGCGCCGGCTTCGACGGGGACTGCGGCATCGCAGGCCATCATGGGCGCTTCTTCGACTGCCTCCATCAAGATGGCCTCATCGGCCACCTCGGCCATGGCGGCACGGTTTTCCACCCGATTGCCTACGAGGCCACCGAACATACGCCGGGCCAGGCCACGAGGCTGCGGTTCGTCTTCGTAGTGGAGCGGACGGCCGCGGCCGGTGCCGGGGGCCGGGCGTTCGGGGTCGGTCCACCAATGGACGCGGTCGCCCCACCATTCGGCCACCTGTTCCAGATGGCGGCGACGGGCCGCTTCGGGATTGTCCTGGTCCATTCCCTTGAGGCGTTCGCGATATTGGCGGCGCAGGTCGGGGAGCGAGTCGGGCGGCTCGATGCGATAGCGCATCCACTGGTCGAGCGATTCCAGCACGAGGAGCGAGGTCGCCGGCGAGACCAGGCCGTAGCGCCGACCGATGGCGAGGAGCTCTTCCGCGTTTTCGGTCGATTTTGGCGAAAGCTGGTTGACGCGGGCGGCGGCCCAGGCCAACGGGAGCAATTCGCCGGCGACGGCCTTGGATGCGTCGAGGACGATGGGGCCGGATGTCGAGCCGTCGGAATAGGCAATGCGGACGGTCGCCTTGCGCTTTCCCTTTTCAAGACGGCCCAGCAGGCGGACGCGCCCGACGGCGGGGGCCCCGACGCCCTGGAGGTCGGCAATTCCGCTGCCCGTGAGCGCGGCGACGCGCGGAGGCGGATCGAGGAAGAGCGGCAGGGCCTCGCGGCCGTTCAACGCCTGGAGGTCGATGAGGGCCCCGCCGGCCAGCTGGCGCAAAAGTTCGCGGTCGGCCTGGGTTTGCGAAACAATGGCGGTCAAGGCGCCTGGCGCGGCGGAAAAATCGGGCAGCTCGCCGGCGGCGGCCATGGTGTCGATGCCGTCGCTGAAGAGCAGGATGCGTGCCCCGGCGGCGATGTCGGCCGGATGGGCGTAGATGCGCGAAAGGGCGGTGGCTCCGTCATAGGGGATGTCCTTGAGCGCGGCGACGAGGTCAAGCGGCGTGTCGAACACCTGCGGCGGCTCGAAGCCGTCGTTGCGGAAGACGCGCAAGGTGACGGGCGTGCAGATGTTGGCCGGCAAAATCGACAGGAAGGCACATTCGGCCTTGAGGTCGGCGTCGGCGCGCGAGGCAGAGGCATCCCAGTAGACGGCCAGCGGGCGGGCGAGGTCGGCGACCGTGACATCCTTCTTGCCTTGGGCGAAGTCGGGCGCGGCGGCGGAGACGGAGAACCAGGCCGTCCCATCCTTGTCCTTCTGGAGGAAGGTCGTCACGGGGGCCATCGGCGGCAGCGTGATGGAGAGGTCGGCGCCGGGATCGACGTCGGAGGCATGGCTCTCGACGCGCCAGAATTCCTCTGCGCGGGTGAACTGGGCCGCGGAGAGCCCGCTGATCGCCGGCGGATCGTCCGAGGGGCGGGCGACCTCGATGCGGACATCCTGCCTGTCGAGCCTGGAGCGCGGCATGGGCAGGTTGAAGATGGCGGCGGCGTCCGGGGCGCAGGGGAGGGGATGGACGTAGGAGAGTCGGACCGTGCGCGTGCCGTGGGCGGGCAGGGGATAGACGCGGGTGTTGTAGACGTTGCCGCGGACGTGCTCGACCAGGCCGGGATCGATGCCTCGCCTCACTTCGCCTTCGAAGGCGACGCGGGCGGCCTCCTTTTCGACCACGACGGCGTCGACCATGGCGCCGTCGATGTCCAGCGCATAGCCGCAGACCGAAGCGCCGTCCGGCAGCGGGAAGCGCAGCTCGCCCTCGAGGACGCGACCGTTCGGGTTGTAGAAGCCGATGGTCGTCGTGACCTTGGCGTAGAGGTCGTGGATCGAGGCCTCGACCGAATAGCTGCGGATGGCGATGGGATCGGCATCGCGGTCGTCCAGCAGGATGTCCGGCGGCAGAGGGGCGGGAATGACGATGATCTGCGCCGAAGCCGACAGCGCCAGCGAGGCAACGGCAAGGCAGAGGGCCTGGGAAAACGTCTTCATGGTGTCTCCTGGTGCGCGGTTCGGTGGACGCTAGAAGTTGCGCGGGCGCTTTAGCATTTCCTGGGCGGCCGTTACGAGGGAAAGGAACTCGGAGCGCTTTCCATCCTTGTCCTTGCCGAGGGCTTTTTGGGCGCGCGCCGACAGGTTGTCCAGCGAGGCGTTGGGCGCATCGGCATCCTGGCGCAGGCAGAGGGCGAATTCCGCGACGGCCGAGGCCCAGCGGATATTCTTGGCCTTGCGCGGGAGCTTGGCGAGGACGCTCGTCTCCTCCACGCTCGGGGCGCCGCCTTCGGGCGGCTGGTAGCGCAGCTTGAACGTCAGGATTTCGTCGCTGCCGCTCGTCGCCTTCGTCTGGTATTTCAGCGGGTCGACGGACGGGCCAGCGCCAGCCTTCGCCTCGTCGGAATCGGCCATGACAAGCTCGTAGAGCACCGTGACCTGGTGGCCTGCGCCGACCTCTCCGGCGTCCTTCGTGTCGTCCTTGAAATCCTCGTCCGCGAGGTGGCGCAGTTCGTAGCCGAGCAGGCGGTAGGAATGGACCTTGGCGGGGTTGAACTCCAGCTGGAATTTCACATCCTTCGCGACGGTGTGCATCTTGCCCGCGAATTCCGACTGCATGACGCGGCGCGCCTCGGACTCGCTGTCGAGGAAGCTATAGTTGCCGTTGCCCTTGTTCGCGAGCATCTTGATCTTGTTGTCGCGATAGTTCCCGTAGCCGACGCCGAGCGCCGTCAGGTAGATGGCGCTGTCGCGTTCCTTCTCGACCATGGCGACGAGGTCGCCTTCGCTGCTGGCCCCGACGTTGAAATCGCCGTCGGTGATCAGGATGACGCGGTTGTTCCCGCCCTCGATGAAATGCCGATGCGCCAGCGCGTAGGCCGTCTGGATGCCGGCCCCGCCGGGCGTGTAGCCGCCGCAGCCGAGCTGCTCGATGCGTTCGCGGATGGTTTTCTTTTCCTTTCCGGAAATGCCTTCCATCAGGACGTTGACGCCGCCGCCGTAGGTCACGAGGCTGACCTTGTCGTCGGGTCGCATCTGGTCGGCCAGCATGCCCATGGCCGCGCGGACAATCGGCATCACATGGGACATCGATCCCGAATTGTCGACCAGGAAGACGTAGTGGCCCGTCGGAATCTCCTCGCGCTCGGCTTCTCCCGCCTGGACGCCGACCAGCAGCAGCTTGTGCGCCGTGTTCCAGGGCGCGTCGATGCTTTCAAACGTCACGCCGAACTTGCGGCCCTTCGCAGGCGCGGGGTAGTCGTAGGAGAAGTAGTTGACGAATTCCTCGATGCGAATGGCATCCGGCGGCGGGGTCGGGCCGACGCGATGCTGGAGATGGCTGCGGACCATCGTGTAGGAGGCCGTGTCCACGTCCGCGCCAAACGTCGAAAGCGGCGATTCCGACACCAGCTTGAAGCGGTTGGCCTGCACCGACTTGTACTCTTCCGTGTTGTAGCCCGCCGGCAGCAGCACGGGGACAGGCATCGAAGGCATGATGGCGCCCGAAGGCATGCTCCTCATTTGACGCTGCGATCCGACACGGGGACCGTCCATGACGATGGGAGCTGGGGCTGCTTCGTCGCAGATCTTCAAGCCGTCTAGCATCATGAAATCGGCTTCGATCGGAACGCCGACGGGGGTGTCGACCGGATGGGCGCATCCGGCAACGAACCAGCAGGAAGCCAGCGCGACTACGGCGAAGAGGAGGGACTTTTTCATGACGATTTTCCTTTCCTTTGCAAAGGGGCTACAGGGACAGGAAAAGCAGATTCCGTGCCAATCGGCGTGCGGCGGACAAATTGCGCGCTGGCTCCAGCCGGGCCGTCCCCGTGAAGGCGACGGTGGCGGGGCCCGTCAGCAGCGGGCGCCCGTCGGCGGGGAGCTCGACGGCGAGGGGCATCCGTAGCGTCGGCACGACCTCGACGGGCAGGGCAGGGGAGAGGCGTCCGAGCGCAATGCCCAGACAGACGGCCGCGACCGCCCCGGTCCCGCAGGCGCCAGTCTCGTCCTCGACCCCGCGCTCGTAGGTGCGCAGAAAAACCTTTTCCGGCGAAACGGCCAGGGCGACGTCGACATTGGCCCCGGCAGGCGCGTAGAGCGAATGATGGCGCGCGAAACGTCCAAAGCGGACGACCGGGAAGGCCGCCAAATCGGCCTCTGTCGCGCCTTCCGGCAGGAAATGGACGGCATGGGGCACGCCGCTGTCGAGGTGGTGCATCTCGTAGGGGCGGCCTTCGAACTCGATGCGTTCGCGCAGGCGCCGGGCCGTGGGCGAGGGGAGCTGGAGCCGGACGTCCCCGCCGTCCATGACTTCGGCCGCCAGGATGCCGGCAGGGGTCTCCATCCGCATCTTTCGCGGGGTGCGCCCTTGGGCGAAGGCGAAGGCCGCCAGGCAACGCCCGCCGTTGCCGCACATGGCCGCCGGAGAGCCGTCGGAATTGAAAAAGCCCATGCGGATATCGGCCTCCGCCCCGGCCGTCGGCGGCCGCAACAGGATGAAGCCGTCCGCACCGATGCCCGTCCGCCGGTCGCAAAGCGACGCAATCGTGGCGGCGTCCGCCGGAAACGCCTCCTGCGGATCGTCGACCAGCACGAAGTCGTTGCCGGCCCCGTGCATCTTTGCAAAGGGGAAGGTCGAATGGTCGGGAACGTAGGCGGTCGTCAAGGTCATCGGTCGGCGGTCTTCAGGGTGAAAACACGTTTCCATTCAATGGAAGCCTGTTTTGGGCATTTTTCCGCACAATGGAAAGCTGTTTCGGGCCATTTTCCACACAATGGAAACGTGTTTTGCGGCTAGCGGGCATGGCTGCGGACGATGGAGTAGAAGCGGTCTTCGTATTGAGAGAACAGCCCCAGCTCCTGGAGCAGCTCGGCCAACGCCGGCACGGCGCCCTTGTCGCGGGCTGCGGCCCGGAAGGCCGATTCCACGCGGTGGTGCGTGCCGTCGGGGTCGGCGCGCAGATTGCGGGCGTTGTGCGAGGCGCTGCGCCGGGCCGTGTCGAACAGCATCTTGAGGAGGCAGACTTCCCAAGGCTCGTCGACACCGACGATCAGCGACGAAAACGGGTCGCTGGACGCCAGCAAATCCGTGCGGATGCGGTCGGAGACGTTCGCCAGCTCGTCGTGAAGCAAGGTCTCGGACGTCGTCTCCTGGCGAATCTGGAACCCGTATTTCAGGATCGTGATGTCCTGGGCATGGCGGCGTAGCCAGCGGATGAAATCGTCGGACGGCCCTTCGCGGAACCCCTCGGCCAGCGGGGAGGACATGAAGGAGTCGGGTGTCAGGATTTCGGGGCGGTAGGCCTGGATGCGGCCCTCGCGGTGCCGGACGGCGCCGACCTGGTCCATGGGCTCGGTCAGGAGGTGGTAGTGGATGAGGGTGTTCCCGAAGGTCTCCAGGGGATTGCGCGGCGGAAGGACGACATCCGTGTTGTTCACGGCATACCAGAAATCAAGTTGGGGCTGGGGATCGGTCGGCATGACGCGAGGAAGACTAGCGCAAGCCACGGACCTTTGGCAAGCGCCGCGTTGGTTTTTGCGAAAACTTCCGAGGCGTGGCCTCCGTCGGCGGCCTCTGGGAAAAGTCTGGCGCGGCGACGGGACGGTTCGCAGGAAAACTTATTTTCGCAAAAAACCCTGTAAAATCGCCTCCTAGAGCAACGTCGCATAATACATATTATGTTGCGTAATGGCCCCGGAAACCCTGGGGAAGGGGGTGTGGCAGACCTGTGGGCCCTAGCGGCTGAGGCGGGCCTTGAGCAGCGGAATCGTCTCGTCGGGGACGTTCAGGCCGCCGAAGCCGGTGCCGAGTTCGAGGTCGCATCCGGGCTTTCCGTGATAGTCGGAGCCGCCGGTCGGCACGAGGTCGTACTTTTGGGCAAGCGCCAAGTATTCCGCGCTTTGCTCGGCGGAATGTTCGCTGTAGTAGCATTCCATGCCCGACAGGCCCTGGTCCTTGAGCTTGCCGATAAGCGCATCCATCGACTCCTTGCCCAAGTATAGCGTAAACGGATGCGCCAGCACCGCGACGCCGCCGGCCGTCCGGATGAGCTCGATGGCCTTTTCGGCGGTCAGGCGCTCGCGCTCGACATACGCCGGCTTGCCGTTGCCCAGGAAGCGGTCGAACGCGTCGTTCCAGTCCTTGGCGTAGCCCCGGTCGACGAGCGTCTGGGCAAAATGCGGCCGCCCCATGACGCCGTCCGCCGTCACGCGCGCGGCAATTTCCTCCCATGTGAGGTCGAAGCCGAGATCCAGGAGCTTCTTGAAAATGGCGCGGTTCCGGACATCGCGCCCGCCGCGGACCCACTCCATGGCGTCGTTCAGCGCCTGGTTGGCCGGGTCCATCCAGTAGCCCAGCATGTGCATGTTGCCTTTTTCGGAGTCGACGCTGAGCTCGGTACCGGGGACCAGCTCGATCCCCTTCCCTTCGCCTGCCGCCAGGAACGAGGCGCAACCGGCCGTCGTGTCATGATCGGTCAGCGCGAGCCCGTGCAGGCCCTTGGCCAGGGCGATGTCGATGAGTTCGTCGGGCGTCTTGGCGCCGTCGGAAAACGTGGAATGGCAATGCAGGTCGATCATGGCGGATCCTTTCGTTCACATGGGAATTGGTGAGGTCAGCGGGCCGTCCGGTCGGCGGCGACGCACTGCGCCCAGAGGGGCGGGACGGAGGTGAGCGTTAGCATGTTGTCCTTGTCGCTCAACGCGGCGGGCGGATTCGGATGCGCCTCCCAGAAGAGCGCATCGACGCCCGTGGCGCAAGCCGCCCGCGACAGATACGGCGCCCATTTCCCCTCCCCGCCCGTGCCCGAATCGCGGCCGCCGGGCAGCTGGACGCTGTGGGTGGCGTCGAACACGACCGGGTAGCCGAACTGGCGCATGATCAGCAGGCTGCGCATGTCCGCGACCAGGTTGCCATAGCCGAAGCTCGCGCCGCGCTCGGTCAGCAGGATGCGCCTGTTGCCCGCCGCCTCGACCTTTCCGATGACATGCCGAACGTCCCACGGCGACAAAAACTGGCCTTTCTTGATGTTGACGATGCGCCCCGTCTCGGCCAGCGCCGTCACCAGGTCCGTCTGGCGGCACAAGAACGCCGGCAGCTGCAGGATGTCGGCGACTTCCGCCGCGGGAGCCGCATCTTCGGGACGGTGGACGTCCGTCAGGATGGGGACGCCCCACTTTTCCTTGACCTCGGCCAGCAGCTCCAGGCCCTTGGCGAGCCCTGGCCCGCGGAACGCCGTCACGCTTGTCCGGTTCGCCTTGTCATAGGAGGCCTTGAAGACGAACGGGACCCGGTTCCTTCGCGCCCAGCGTACCAGCCATTCGGCCGTTTCAAGGAGCATTTGGCGGCTTTCGATGACGCAAGGCCCGGCGATCAGCGCCAGCGGCGCCCCGCCCCCGAAGCGCACCTGTCCGGCGCGGACTTGCGCCACCTTGGCTTTGGCAAACGGATTCTTCTTTGCGGTGGCCATGGCGTCTAGACCTCCGCAAACGGAGTGGCGAGATGCGTCTTCACGTAATCCGCGACGCCATCCTCCAGGCTGTGGAACTCATGCGCATAGCCGGCCTTGCGCGCCTTGTCCATGCGGGCCTCCGTGAAATACTGGTATTTCCCGCGCAGGCCCTCGGGCATCTCGATGTATTCGATGACGGGCTTGCGCCCCATGGCGCCGAAGACCGCCTTCGCCAGGTCGTTCCAGCTGCGGGCCCGCCCCGTTCCGCAGTTGAAGAGCCCTCCGAAGTCGCGGTGCGTCCCCGCGTGGATCATCATGTCCACTGCATCCTTGACATAGACGAAATCGCGCAGCTGCTCGCCATCGCCATATTCGGGCTTGTAGCTCTTGAACAGGCGCACCCTGCCCTCGCGCAGAATCTGCCCGTAGGACTTGTGGATGACCGAGCGCATGTCGCCCTTGAAATCCTCGAACGGACCGTAGACGTTGAAGAACTTCAACCCGCACAGCTGCCCCAGGACGCCCTGCCGCAGCGCCCAGAGGTCGAACAGGTGCTTGCTCATGCCATACATGTTCAGCGGCCGCAGCGTGTCGAGCTTCGACTCGTCGTCGTCATAGCCCTGTTCGCCGTCGCCGTAGGTCGCCGCGCTCGACGCGTAGACCAGCCGGGTCCCCTCCCGCAGGCAGGCCTTGCAAAGTTCCTGCGTATAGCGGTAATTGTTGTCACAGAGATAATCCGCGTCCTTTTCCGTCGTCGCGCTGCACGCCCCGAGGTGGTAGACCGTCCCGACCTCCCAGCCCCCCTTCCCCAGCCAGTCCCTGCGGAACTCGTCGCGCTGCAGGTAGTCGAGGAACTTCAGGTTGCGCAAGTTCTTCCAGTGCTCGTCGATGCCTAGCACGTCGACGGCGATGATGTCCTCTTCGCCGCGGCGATTCAGTTCCGCCACCAGGTTGCGCCCGATAAACCCTGCCGCCCCTGTCACCACCGTCAATTTTTTGCTCATGAAACCTCCGTCGAAATGCAACGCGCGCCATCCTACCCTTCCGTCCCCTTCCCTTCCACTCTAAAATGCGCCTGAGGCGGAGAACCGCAGTTTGCCAGAATAACGGACACCGGACGGAAAGCAGGCCGGCCGGCGGGAATATCCCGTTTGCCAAATACTGGACACTCAAGCAGAATGGAGGCATGAACACTATGTCACGAATGGCTACGACGGAATACATCGGCGC
>JAZQOP010000194.1:0-5510 GCA_045627965.1 Kiritimatiellia bacterium
GTGAGGGGCCGCTTGTGCAGGATGTCGGGGCGTGGCCTGCCGCGTGGGATGAGTTTGGTCCTTCATGGGACGCCGCCCCGGCGGAGAGAGACCTCGCAACGTGGCTGGTACCGTTCATTTCAGACCGCGCGGGCGCGCTGACGATTCTCCGCGACGCCAACGGCACGGTCCTGTGGAATGGTGCCACGGACTTCGCCAAGGACGAATCGGCCAGCGTGACGCTGACGGGGTCGCTGGTAGATGAGGAAGAATGGCCTTTGTACGAGGCGGCGAGGGAGGAAGTTGAGCGGCGGTACGCCGAGGCGTTCAGCCCCGTATATCCAAGCGGGATGCGCGGGACGAACGGCCCCTACACGAACGGGTTGCGCTTCACGGACATCAGCGTGGACACGAACGGCGATTACCGGCTGGACTTCGCTTGCGAGACGAATGGCGACGTGCAGGTGTTCTGCCGCGCGATGCACTACGAGTGCTGGACGAACTTCGGCGTGGTGTCCACGAACGACGAGAACCAAGTCGTCACCAACGATGTCGTCAACTGGCGGCAGGTGTCCGGCGAGAAGTTCAGGGGCATCCCGGATTACTGGGTGTCTCTGGGCGTGACCAACGTGACGGACGGCGAAGGAAGCTTCACCGACACGGACCACTCCGACCCGCTCTTCGACCGCGTGCGATTTTATGCGGCTGCCCAATATGCCGACACGGACAACGACGGGCTGACGGACGGGGAGGAATGGCTGTGGGGTATTACCTCAACAACCGATGATTCGGACGGGGACGGACTCTCCGATTTTCTGGAGCGGACGGTTTGGCACACGGACCCATACCACCCCGACACGGACGGAGACGGCTGGACGGACGGAGAGGAAGTCAATGATGAGCAAACGGACCCGCTAGACAGGCTGTCCGCCACGCGCCTGGCTCGTGGCGTGCTGGTGCATGGCGTGAAGTATTCCAGCGACGAGACCAACCAGTGGGTGCAACTGCATTGCAGCGGGCCGCGGCGGGTGGACGTCTCCGGGTTCCGCGTGCAGGCGGCCGGGACAAGCTGGGAGACGGTGGCGACGTTGCCTGACGGCACGTGGATGACCCCGGGGCACTTCCTGCTCATCGGCGACCCGGGCGTGACGAACTCGGACTTGACGGCGCAATTGGAACTTGCAACGGCTTATACCAACCAACCCACGGCAGGCGTCAGGCTGATGGCACCTGAAAGTTCCACCAATGCGCCGGTAGATGTAATGTTCTACGGAAGGAGTTCATTCAACGCCCAGGGGCTTGACACGTCTGGATGGTTGAGCAATACCACCAGCCTTTGGGCGTCCGCGACGCGCCACTTGGAGCGCTGGCAGTTGGGCCTCGACAGAGACATCGAAAATGACTGGCGCCACATTGAAGACGGTTACGTGTACAACGCGGAAGACATTCTTGATTCGGACGGTGATTACTTGACGGACGAAGAGGAATATACATCCGGTTACAATCCGCTGAATCACGACATGGATGCAGACGGCCTCGTGGATGGATTCGAGACGAGCCATGCCCTCAATCCCACGGCAGCAGATTCTGACGGCGACGGAACGCTTGATGGAGATGAAACGGACCCGGAAACACAACAGCCCTATTCGGAAAAGCAACAGGCGGACGGCTTGACACTCACGACAGTCGGCCCGACTGGCTGGGAACCTGGAGGAGACTTGGGACTTGGGGGATCGGTGACCTATACCATAACGGATCTGGAT
Source organism: Kiritimatiellia bacterium (assembly GCA_045627965.1). GTDB lineage: Bacteria > Verrucomicrobiota > Kiritimatiellia > CAIQIC01 > Lenti-01 > RGIG3636. Next base: position 1,743 of record JAZQOP010000194.1, read on the forward strand.
GGATTTGCGGTTTGGGGAAGGATTTGGGAGGGAGGGGCAACGAATGAAGCCTACAACGTATCCGTATCCGGCGCGGCCAACAGTTGGCAATGGACCCTTACAAGCTACTATGGGCATACATTCACACTTTTGCTCGCCATTCCGAATGGGACGAATGCCATCCAAATTGTCGTAACGGACAACAGCATCGGGTCGGGCGTCATTACGCCGGAAGAACAGGGTGCCGACATAACCGCCGCTTTCAGCGCCATGCGGCTGGACCTTGAAATTGGCGACATAGGAGAAGAAGACGAGGAAGAGCCGGGCGCTTTTCTCCCTAATCGGCTTGTCCACACCAACGCGACGAGGACAGCCTGCGGCTTGGCCGTCACGCAATTGCCCATCACAACCACGCCGATCTTGCCCGGCACCCTGCACTTGGAATGGGATTCCAGCGTCGTCCGCGTGTATCCTGAAGATTGCCCGGAGGACGGAACGCCAATTCCCGCGTTTTCTGCACCGCTTCAAGGGTTCAAAGGCACGAATGTCTGGCTGGAAGGCGTTTCCACCACCAACATTTTCATGGATTGGAAGTGGGAAGACCGCGAATATGGGATGGACCGTGTCAAAACAACGGTGTACGAGGTGCGGTTCCAAACCTATTCCATTTCGGTGCCGGGCCCCGACAAGCCGCACGAGAAAAACATCGAAACACGTCAAAATGAAAGTGTCCATTACGGGGATTTCCAAAAGTGTGTTTCCCACGTCTGGACACAGAATCCATGCGATTTGACGCAATACCTCGAAGGCCACGAGAATGCCGATTTGAGAAACCACTTTAGGGAAGTTCTAAAGTGGAAAATCGGATCAAGCAAGAACAATGGAGAATGGCAACTGTCTTCCTATGTCCAGCATGGCGATGCTCCCGCTGTAAACAACAGGACCCCTTTGTACATCACCACGGCCTTTCTGCTCGATGACATTTCATTGGACCGTCTTGTTATTACGGTTGTTCCTCCTGCGACATTGGCAAACTATGAGACTTGGTATGCCGCTGAAAGCACCGATACGAATTGGTGGAATGATCTTCCTGCCTTTTACCATTCCCTCAACATCGTCAACGCCGTGGCTTCCCATCCTGAAGGGCCGGATTGTTCACTTTGGAACCCTCCTCAACCTAAAAACACGTTTTACCATCCAGACGGCTGTTATGAAATGAGGTCAAAACTGGTGGGAGGCGCCCATGGCCATCAAGTGCTTTACGATGAGAGCGGCGATGCCATTCTTGTGCCACCGAGCGCAGGAACGGCCGACAGACAGGCCGCATTTCCAATTCAATTGAATTGGAATCTCCATGTCAATGCGGATGTCATTCCATTCGTACAGGCCGCCCAGCTTGACGGAAATCCCGTTGCTCAAGAGGGAACGACGATGACCGATCCGATGATGTATTGGGGGCGAAATTTGGACCGCTACTTGGAATGCCGGCCGATTGTTCCCAACAATAAACCACAACTTGACCCTGGCGACTGTCCATGAAACGCAGAGGAAAACACATGAAAAAATCGTATACTAGTTTCTTCCAGACATTCGGATTGGCCCTTGTGCTTTCGCTTTGCGCTCCGTGCTTGACTTTGTCGCAGGAAACCCTGAAAATTCCAAATGGGAACGGAACTTGGCCTGTTGTTTTCGAGGACAATGGATTGGATGAAATGGAAAGATATGAGATTGCCGTTGATTACAGCGAAATCCTGTCCCGCCTGAAGCCATCTGGGAGCTATGAAGCAACACTTGGAAGCAAGAAAAACCGCCGGATGCTCTACACATCTTCCCAATGGCATTGGCCAGTTTCGGCAACCGGACTGATTGGACAACTCGAAGTCGATGCAAATGGCGATGAATGCGCCGTCATCTCCAAGGAGCTCAGTGATGCATACCGAAAGGCCATGGCCTTTCGAAACGCCCATCCTGAGGCGGCCAGCACATTGCCCAGATTTATTGTCAAAATGAACAACCTGCAAGTGGAGGAACTGCCATCCGAACCTGCGGAAATGATTTATCTAGCCAAGGACGTCCGGCAATATGCCGACGCCCTCGCCGGAAGACCCATGGCGGAGTTTGTCAATGCATATGAAAGTCAATCCTTTGAGGCTGGGAGCTTGTTGGAATGGCACGAATTCGAAGGGCTTCCTTCAACATCTCTGCGTATGTTAGAGAAAAAGGTTCGTGATGAAAGCCGCTTTGATGATTTACCGGTTATTTTCGATCATGGGCAATGGAAAATCCTCGTTCACGGGGGAATGGTGAATTGAGGTACATGGGAACTTTGCCCGCATTTCCCTAATTGCGCGTTAGGGAAGTTGCAATGAAAGCTACGCTAAAATCAACGCTTTGCCTTCTCGGAATATCGCTTGGAGGCTTTGCCTTGTTCTCGCTTGCAAGCGAGGATGATTGCCGAATCCCAAACGGGAAAGAGGGATGGCCCGTCGTGTTCGAGGACACGGGCCTGAGCCGAAAAGAGAAACAGGCCATAATCGACGATTACCGCTCCATTTGCGCCCGGTTGTCGCCGCAAGGGAGCTATGAGACGAAAACGCTGAAAGGAGAGCCCATCAGATGGATGCGATACGGAGTGGAATGCTGGCACATTCCGGATGCCGCCAAGGAACACGTCGGCTTGTTGCGAAAAGAAACGGACGGGCGCGAAGTGGCCGTCGTGGACCGCGCGTTGAGTGATGCCTACAAGAAGGCATTTGCCTACAGGGAGGCCCATCGCGATGCCTACGATTGCCTTCCGGAGTTTGTCTCACTGATGAACGATTTGCGGACAGAGAATTTGCCGGACACGTTGGATGAATTCTTGTATTTTGCCAAGGGGGCGGAAGATTACAGGGAAAAAGTTCTGGAAACGACCCTTGACGAGTTTGTGGATTCATTCGGAAAGTATCGCTACGTTTTCCCCAGCATATTGGACTTTCTCGAATACGACGGGTTGCCGATGGCACCGTTGCAGATGATCCAAACGGAAAAGAAAAACTTTCTTGATTTTTTGCTTTTCGTTTTTGAGGAGGGGCGCTGGAAAATACTCATATACCCCGGGATGTTCTTTTGATTGGCAACTCGCGAATTACGTTTTGCGTGACAGCAACTGCCATACGCGGAAGGGCGGGTCAAGGGGGGGGGCCGTCAAGTTGCGGAAGGCGGGTATGGTGGCCTCCGGGGCCAACGTCTACGTTCAGGAGTGCGCTCCTCCTGGGACCGGGGGCTGGAACGATTCCAACTGGTGGACGCCATTCATCACCGCCACCGTCTCCTTCGATACCCCGACCTCTGCCACCGGTGAAATCCTTTCCGCCCTGCGCCCCGCCGTCGAAGGACTCTTCGTTCCCGGCAAGCGCTACCGCCGTGCCGGAGTCCTTTTCTTCGGACTGGAAAAGGAAGGTGCCGCCGCAGACCTCTTCCACGGTCGCCCCTCCGACCGTCCCGCATCCAAACTTTCCGCCACCGTTGACGCCATCAACGCCCGCATGGGCCGGGGAACCGTGTTTTTCGCCGCCTCCGGTGTCGAGCGTAAGTGGAAAATGAAGCGTGAGATGCTGTCCGGCCATTACACCACCAGCTGGGACGAGCTGTTGGTTGTAAAGTAATGCCCAGTTTGTCAAATAGAAAGGACACTCTGCAGGTAGGCGGGCGGTTTTTGGTTTGCCAAATACTGGACACTCTCGGCCCTTTCCTGGGCGGGGTGGTTCGGGGAAGCCGTGCGGGGCCGGCGCAGGACGGCCGCCCCCG
>JAZQOP010000195.1:0-10210 GCA_045627965.1 Kiritimatiellia bacterium
CTTCCGCCTTGCCATCGCGCCCCCCATCTGCCATCCTCCCGCCATGAGCCCGCCAGCCGACCTCTCCATCCGCTTCCTCCCCCGCGTCGACTCCACCAACGCCGAGGCCTGGCGAGCCATCGACGCCCATTCCGCCATCGACGGCCTCGTCATCGCCGCCGACGAGCAGTCCGCCGGCCGCGGCCAGCATGGCCACGTCTGGCATTCCCCCCGCAACCTCGGCCTCTACGCCTCCATCGTCGCCTTTCCAAAAAGCCTCCCCGCCGAAAAGGCTCCCGCCCTCGCTCCGCTCGCCGCGCAAGCCGTCCTCGGCGCCCTCGCCGACCTCCGCTGCCTCCCGCCCAACGCCGTCGTCAAGCCGCCCAACGACATCCTCGTCGACGGCAAAAAGCTTTGCGGCATCCTCATCGAGACCCGCCTGTCCGCCACGGCGCCCTGCACCGTCAAAGCCATCGTCGCCGGCTTCGGCCTCAACCTCCGCCTCACACCCGGCGACTTCCCCCCCGAGCTCCGCCCCTACGCCACCTCCCTCTCGCTCCTCGGCCTCGCCGTCCCCTCTCCAAAGCCCATGCTCGCCGCCCTCGTCGCCCGTTGGACGGCCACCCTGCGCGCCCTCCCCTAGCCAACCGCATCGCCCAGGCGCCTTGCCCCGCGCGGCCGACTCGCAGCCTGCCCGCCCCCCGCCCTAGGGCCGATGGAATTCCGCCGCGTCCGGCATCGCCAGATAGCGCGAAAACAGCGCCTTCGCGCGATCGACCAGGTCTTCGTCCACCACCCAGATCTTCACCTGGCGCGGCACATGGCTCCCGACCGCCGGCTCCGTCTGCGAACGCTCCAAATCAAATTCGATCCCCTGGCTCGACAAGTAGCGGGCAAACGGCCACTCCGCCCCCTCGTCCAACTGCCCGATCAATCGCATCGCCGCCCCTCCCTAGAACGTGTAGTTCAGCATGTATTCCACAAGGTGCTTCTGCTTGGGCCCGTCATGATGAAAATTCGACTTTTCCCACTTGTACGAGTAGCCCATCGAACGCGACAGGCGCTTCGTCAACTGCCGGCTATGCATCAGCGAAAATTCGTGCGTCGTCGTCCGCTCCGTCCCCGACGACTTGTCCTGCGGCTCCGCAATCTCGTAGGTGAAGGCATACATCGCAGACACCCCCTTGAAGAAGAAGTTCGCGATGGACAGCGTATAGCCGTAGGTCGTCGTGTCCGTATCCACCGTCGAGCCCATCGTGTCGAGCGGCTCGCGCTTGTAGCTGGCCGACTGCGTAACATAGGGCCCCCAGACGTGCATCAACGTCGCCCCGTAGGTGAAGCCGACGTCGTCGTCATCCTCTTGCTTCTCCGAATCCCAGGAGACGTTCCACGACAGCGAAAGATACTTGGCCAGCTGGTAGGTGTCCGCCCCGCCCAACGTATATTTCGGCTTCCACTCCACCTCTTTCCCGTCGTCCTTGTCCTCGCGTATCATGCCCACGGACCAGGTGACGTCCGGACGCCGCAGGATGCTCTTCGGGGCAACGCCGCCAATGCCCACCTCATGCGTGATTTCCGTCGTCGACCGCTGGTTCGACTCCAGGTATTCCGTGTAGACCCGCTCGTAGGTGTAGAAGGCGCTCATCCAATCCGTAAAATCGTAATAGGCCCCCGCCGTCGTGGTCACCTCCACCTTGCTGTTTTCCTTGAAACGGTCGAGGTCGTGCGTCTCCCGGTTGTATTCCTCGCCGGCCTCCAGGCGCAGCTTGCGAATCGTCAGCATGCCCTTGATGAATGCATCGATGGTGTTGTAGGGATCGCGCGACGTCCCGCCGGGATAGTAGACCTCGTCCTTGGCATGCTCGGTCTTGCGCTCCGCCGTGACGCCGCCGCTGATCGTCAGGAACTGGAGCGCCGTGTCGAACCCGGCCGTCAAGTTGTAGGTGTCGGTATCCAGGTCCTTGCGCTTGAAATACTTTTCATACGCCCAGCTGCCGCTCAGGTTGACCGTCGTCGCCGGGCGCAGATGCAACGCGTCGGCCATCAGCGAGATGCCCGGCTTGATGAAGAAGTCGCCCGTCTGGTAGTTCGGATCCTCCTCCTCGGGATAAACGTCGTCGACGTTGCTGTCGTAGCCCAGCGTCACCGACGCGCTCGGATGGAGCGTGAACGGCCCCAGCTTGAACGACTCTCCAAAGGCCGCCGCCGGTCCCATCGCGACAAGCATGCAGAGCAGCAGCGCCAACGCGCGCACGAGCGGGCGCGTGGAGGACGCACCAAGGCGAACTGGCTTCTTCGCCAATTCGCCCAAGCAACTCTGGATGGTCCTTCGCATGAGGCGGAAAAATGCCCGCCGGGCCGCCCTGCGCGGCCCGGTTACGCATCATCGGACAACGCCTACCGGGCGCTCTTGTTCGGGTTGTATTCCTTCACCGCCGTCGCGGAAGAACCCGTGAAATCGCCCGGCTCGCCCCACTGCACAACCTTGTCGTTCTCGAAATAGACCCAGTAGGTCTTCGGGTTCCACGTGAACGCCGGCGGCAGATATTCCCACACCTGCGCCCATTCCGATTCGCTGTACATCTTCGCGGCGCGGACGTTGAACGGCTTGCCAATCGCGGACTCCACCTCGTCCGGCGTCATGCCGAGGCTCAGCTTGCTGACATTGACATTAAACGCCGTGCACGCGGTCAAGGCGGCAGCCGCCATCATCGCCACAAGGGTCGCAAGGATCATGCGCTTCATATACAAGTCTCCTATCTACACGTTGCCTATTCGAGCAACGCAACGCGGGAACGATACCCCATCGGCGCCGACGTGGCAACAAAAAACAACGGCACCGGTAAAACGCTTCGACCTTCCGCTCCCGCAGCCATCCCCTCCCCCACCGCCACCCTTGCCACGAACGACGCACCGCAAAAAATTCCCTGTTTTTTACATTTCCGCTTGACACCCCCGGCGTCGCGGTGTATCTACGCAAAGAAACAAATTACTACACATAGAAACACGGCTCCCGCCCCAAAAAAGGACCCCGCCCCATGAACAGCCCAGATTATTCCAACTACTTCAACCTCCAGCCCGACACCAACGGCTTCTTCGGCAAGTATGGCGGCGCCTTCGTCCCGCCCGACCTGCTCAAGGCCATGGAGGAGGTCCGCGACGCCTATGTCGCCATCTCCCGCTCGGCGCGCTTCATCGAGGAGCTCCGCTCCATCCGCAAGCACTTCCAGGGCCGTCCGACGCCCGTCTACCACGCCGAACGCCTTTCGCAGCGGCTCGGCTCGGCGCAGATCTACCTCAAGCGCGAAGACCTCAACCACACCGGCGCCCACAAGCTCAACCACTGCATGGGCGAAGGCCTGCTCGCCCGCTACATGGGCAAGCGGAAGCTGATTGCGGAGACCGGTGCCGGGCAGCACGGCGTCGCGCTGGCCACCGCCGCCGCCTATTTCGGCATGGAGTGCGACATCTACATGGGCGAGGTCGACATCGCCAAGCAGCAGCCCAACGTCCTGCGGATGAAGGTCCTCGGCGCGCGCGTCATCCCCGTGACCGCCGGCGCCCGGACCCTCAAGGAGGCCGTCGACGCCGCCTTCGACGCCTACCTCCAGGATCCCGTCAACCAGCTCTACTGCATCGGCTCAGTCCTCGGCCCGCACCCCTTCCCGATGATGGTCCGCGACTTCCAGCGCGTCATCGGCATCGAGGCGCGCGAGCAGTTCTTCGAGATGACCGGCGACATCCCGGACATCGTCACCGCCTGCGTCGGCGGAGGTTCCAACGCCATGGGCATGTTCACCGGCTTCCTTGCCGACCCCTGCGAGCTCCACGGCGTCGAGCCGCTTGGGCGCGGCGCGCGCCTCGGCGACCATGCCGCCTCGATGACCTACGGCCACGAAGGCGTCATGCACGGCTTCAATTCCATCATGCTCACCGACGAAAACGGCGAGCCGGCCCCCGTCTACTCGGTCGCCTCCGGCCTCGACTACCCATCCGTCGGCCCCGAGCACGCCGCGCTGCACGACTCCGGGCGCGTCCAGTATGTGACCATCGACGACCGGCAGGCCATCGAGGCCTTCTACATGCTCTCGCGCACCGAAGGCATCATCCCGGCCCTCGAGTCCTCGCATGCCGTCGCCCACGCCATCCGCCTGGCCCGCGAGAACCCGAAGCACGCGCGCTCGATCCTCGTCTGCCTTTCCGGGCGTGGCGACAAGGACCTCGACTACATCGTCGAGCGATTCCCCATCCCGGAATGATCCGCCGGCCGGCGCCATAGCGCAACCCGCCCGGGCCGTCGACGGCCGGGCGGGCTTTTTTTAGGCGGACGGGAGGCGCCGGCGGGCGGCGGCGGCTCAGTCGTCCTCGTCGGGCTCGTCGGACTCGTCGTCGCCGTCGGGAGCGTCCGACGGCGCTGCGGCGTCGAGCTCGGGCAGGATGATGGCGGTCACGCAGGGGTGCGCCTCGAACAGGCTCGAAGCGACGCGGGCGACCTCCTCCTGCGTCATCGTCCCGAGTTCCGGGGCGCGGTCGAGGAAGTGGCGGCAGCCCAGCCCCAGCAGCTCGTCGGTCGCGCACTCCTGGGCCAGCGAGGCATAGGACTGCAGCGCCCGGGCGTCGTCGGCCAGGAGCTGGACCTTCGCGCGGTCGAACTCGTCGGTGCGCAGGCCGGCGGACGACAGGCGGGCCGTCTGGAGGGCGATCTGCTCCAGGACGGCGGGGGCGCCCGCCTCCGTGGTTCCGGAATAGATGCCGAAGAGGCCGCCGGCGGGCGTATGGAACTGCGTCGCGGCGACGTAGTAGGCCAGGCCGCGCTTGTCGCGCACCTCGATGAAGAGGTCGGACGAAAGCCCTGTCAGCGCGTCGGCCAGGATGTCCGCCGCCACCTCGCGGGAATCGGGGATCGACAGGCCCGGCCAGGCCTGGAAGATCACCGTCTGGAGGAACGGCATCCGCTTCGTCAGCGTCACCGGCGCGGCGGGCGGCGGCGGGAGCGGCGGCGGGACGGGGGCGGGGCGGTCCGGCAGGCCGGCGAAGAGCGTCTCCAGGCGGGCGGCCGTCGCCTCGACGTCGAAATCTCCGAAGATGGAGAGCACCAGGTTCGTCCGGGAGAGGAGCCCCCGGTGGTAGGCGGCGACCTTTTCGCGGTCGAGGGCGGGGATCGACTCTTCCGTCCCGAGCGCTGGGTATTGAAGCGGATGCCCCTTGAACAGCGTCCTGTTGACAAGGTCCTGCGCGTGGAACATCGGCTTTTCCTGGGCGCGCCGGAGGGCCGCCAGCTGGATGTCGCGCAGCTTTTCGAGCTCGTCGGCGGGGAACTGCGCATCGAGGAGGCATTCGGCGATGGAGTCCAGGAGCATCGGCAAGTCGTCCGAGAGGCAGCCGCCTGTCAGGCCGTAGGTGTTGCGGCCCGAGAAGGGGGCGAGCGAGGCGCCCTTCTGCTCCAGGCGCGCGGCCAGCTCCATCGCGCCGGTCTTCGAGGAGCCGCGCGTGAGCATCGACGAGGCGAGCTTGGCGATGCCGGCCTGGCCTTCGAGCTCGGCCAGCTGCCCGCCGCCGACGACGGCGGCGACGCTGACGACCGGGAGGCGCGGCATCGGCCGCAACACGACGCGCACGCCGTTGGCGAGGGTCTTCAGCGCGAGGTCGATCTTGGCCTCGGCGGCATCGGCGAGGGGCTCGGCGGGCGCGCCGTCCGCCGGCCGTTCGGGCACGAGCAGGACCCAGGTGGCCTTGTCGAGGTCGAGATACTTCCGGGCCACGCGCGTCAGGTCCTCGGGAGTGACCGCCGCCAGCTGGGCGATGTAGCGCTCGACCTGCGCGGGGTTGTGCTCGTAGAATTCGCCCGAAGCCATCGACGAGGCCTGGCCTTCCATCGTCGCCAGCTCGCCGACGGCCGCCACGAGCAGTTCGCGGGTCGCGCGCTCGATGGCCGACGCGTCGAAGGGTTCCGTCTTCCAGCGTTCGACCTCCTCCGCGAAGGCCGCCTCCACCTCCGCGCCCTTGGCGGGATCGCATTCCGCCGACAGCGCAAAGAGGCCCGGATACTGCGGGGTGTAGTTGAACGCCTCGACCGCATGGACGAGGCGGCGCTCCTCCAGCAGGCGTCGGTTCAGCAGAGACGAGCGCCCCGAGCCGACCGCGCAGGCCAGGACGTCGAGCGCCGGGGTATCGGCATCCGCGAGATCGGTGCTGTGGAAGGCGAGGGCGACGCGCGTCGTCTGGTAGGGGCCCGCCTTCGTCACGCGGCGCGGCGCCATCTGCGGCGGCTCGGCCGGGATGAAGACCGGCGCGACGGCCGTCCGCGGCAGAGCGGCCATCCGTTCGCGCACGCCCGCCTCCATTTCGTCGAGCGGGATGTCGCCGGCGATCGCGAGGATCGCGTTGTGCGGCGAATAGTGCGCCCGGTGGTAGGCCACGAGCTGGTCGCGCGTCATCGTCCTGAGGATGTCGCGCCAGCCGATCACCGGCACGCGGTAGGGATGCACCTGGTAGGCCGTCTCCCACAACGTGCGCGACAGCATCCGGTCGGGATTGTCGTCGCACATGTCGCATTCGCGCAGGATGACCTCGCGCTCGCGGGCCCACTCGTCCTCGGGGAACGCCGGCGAAAAGACCGCGTCGGCCAGCACGTCCAGGCCCGTCCGCCAGTTCTTCGCCGGGAGCGTCACATGGAAGACCGTGCGGTCGTTCGACGTGTAGGCGTTGATGTCGCCGCCCGCGTCCGCGATGTCCTTCGAGACCGCCGCCGGGTCGCGCGTCGGCGTCCCCTTGAACACCATGTGCTCCAGGTAGTGCGACAGGCCGCCGCCGAGGTTTTCCGCCTCGTGGATGGCGCCCGCCCGCACCCAGAACTGGATCGCCGCCATCGGCGCCGACGTGTCCTGCTTGAGCAGCACGACCAGCCCGTTGTCGAGCACGACGCGGCGGACGCCCTGGTTGGCGGCGTGGATGGCTTGGAGAGGATCGTGGTTCATGGCGGCAGGTTCCTGTAGGTCGGCGGCGGAAGCAAAGGCGGCAAGGCAGGCGGACGCCAGCAGCGTCCCTGCCCACGGCAGCGGTGGCAAGGTCGTTCTCATGGGCCCGATCATACCCCTTCCCCGCCCCGCCGACAACCCGAATCCCCGCCCGGCGGGGGCGCGCAAAAAAGAAAGGGCCCCGCACTGCGGCGGGGCCCTGGACGGCCTGGAAGGCGCGGCTACCAGGCGTAGCGGTAGGTCGTCGTCGTCCTCGTCTGGACGGGATAGGTCGTCGTCGTGGTCTGGTAGACGACCGGCTGCGGTTGCACGACCACGGCCGGCTGCTGCTCCACGACCGTCGGCTGCTGGACCGGCACCGTCTGCTGCACCACCACCGGCTGCTGGTAGACCACCGGCTGCTGCACCACCGTCGTGCGCTCGACCACCGTCGGCTCGTTCGCGTGCGCCACGGCATCCGCGACCCCGACGGCCAGCCCGCCCAGCACCAGCCCGCCCAGGAACGACCCGCCGCCGTGGTGATGGTGGTGAACATAATGATGGCGCGGCGGCGGCGGCGGACGGTGCCCATGCCACGCAAAGGCCGAGCCCGTGCCCGCCATGGTCAGCGCAACCACCGCGACGACGAATGTCTTGATTCCAACGTTTTTCATCTTGTTCCGTTCCTTTCCGGCCCATCGGCCTTCGTGCAACTGTCCCTTGGGTCGCCGCACCACGCCCCGACGTTACACCCCGCCGACGGTTTTCTCCAGAACTTTCCGCTCCCCGACGTTTTTTCGTGCGCACGCCCCACCGCCGTGCCATACTCCCCCTGTCGCCCGTCGGGCCCCCTTTCGCTCGCCATGAACACCTTTCAAGACCGCCTGAACCTCCTCGATGCCATCCAGGACGGGCTGGCCGCGCTCATCGAGGACCGCTACACGGACTCGACGACCCTCGCCCTCCTCGAAGCCGCACGACGCTACTTCGAGGCCGACCACGCCTTCCTCGTCCACCTCGACAGCGTCCGCCACGTGCAGATCTGTCGGCTGGCCGCGTCGATCGAAAACCCGTCCTTTCCGCTGCCCGTCGGCGCCATCCTGCCCCTCAACGAGGATGCGCCCTGGTTCAGGACCATCAGCACGAAGGGCTGGATCCTCATCGACGACCCGACGAACATCCCCGAGGCCTCCCGCAATGCCGAATGGACGAAGTTCGACCTGGCGCTCGAAACCATCGCCATCATCGCCATTCGCCCGCCGTCCGGCCTTTGCGCCGCGTTCTGCGTGGCCTTCGGCACGCGCCAGGGCGATCGCATCCGACAAGGGCTGCCCGTCATGCGCACGCTCGCCCGCCTTTTCGAGACGGTCCACGTCCGCCGGAACGAGCAGGGGCGCATCGACACGCTGGTCGCCGACCTCCAGGCCGGCCGCGTCGCCGCGAACGCCATGCGCGACCAGGTCGTCGAGTCCGCCCGCGACGCCCACGACGCCCGCGAGGAAATGCGCAACGCCCTGGCGGCCGTCCAGATCCCCCTGGCCCTCTACGACCTCTCCGGCGCCCCGATGCGCGCCAACCCCGCCACCTGCCGCCTGGCCGGCGACCTGGCGCGCGAGCAGTTCCTCGCCCGCCCCTGCGCCGAGACCATCTGCGGCCTCGCCGGCCGCCCCGAGTCCGCCTGCCCCGTCCTGCAGGTCCTGCGCACGCGGCAGCCGGCCGCCGTCGAGCGCCCGGTCAAGGGGCGCATCTGCAAGATATGCGCCGTGCCCGTCCTGGCCGACGACGGCTCCCTGCTCAACGTCCTGGAGAGCATCGTCGACATCCACGACGCCGTCGAAGGCCGGCGGCAGCAGGAAAAGGCCCTCGAAGCCGCGCGGGCGGCGGACCGCGCCAAGTCGGCCTTCATCGCCAACATGTCGCACGAGATCCGCACGCCGCTGAACACCATCATCGGGTTCATCGACCTGCTGAAGGACGAAGGGCTGCCCGAGGAAACCCGCGCGGAATACCTGGACGCCATCTCCTTCTCCTCCAAGACCCTGCTCGGCATCATCAACGACGTGCTCGACCTCTCGAAGCTGGAGGCGGACCGCATGCCCATCGTCCCCGAGCCGACCGACGTCGCCGACCTCTGCCGCCAGGTCCTTCGCATCTTCGCGTTCAAGGCGGAGGAGAAGGGGCTGGCCCTCGAGGCCGACCTGGCCGTCCTGCCGCCCCTCGAGATCGACCCGGCGCGCGTCCGCCAGATGCTCCTCAACCTGATCGGCAACGCGGTCAAGTTCACCCCGGCGGGCTCCGTCGTCCTGCGCGCCCGCTACCGCCCGGAAGGCCGCCTCGTCCTGTCCGTCACGGACACCGGCATCGGCATCTCGAAGCAGGACCAGTCCCGCCTGATGCAGCCCTTCGTGCAGCTTGCGCGCGACCACGGCATCAGCCGCGACGGCAACGCCGGCACCGGACTCGGCCTGGCCATTACGCGCCGCCTCGCCGAAAAGATGGACGGCTCCCTCTCCGTCCGCTCCGTGCCGGGCCGCGGCGCCACCTTCACCATCGACCTTCCCGCGCGGCCGCCGCGCTCCGGCGCCCTGGCGCAGGCCGCCCCCGAAGCCCCGGACGGCCCCGCCCTGCGCCATCCCGAGCGGATCGCCGTCCTGCTCGTCGACGACGTACGCCTCAACCTCCAGGTCCTGGCCGCCATCTGCCGCAAGATCGGCATCCAGAACATCGTCTGCGCCTCCTCCGGCGAAAAGGCCCTCGCGGAGCTCCGCCGACGTCCGTTCGACCTGGTCCTGACCGACCTCTGGATGCCCGGCATGTCCGGCGCCGGCCTCTGCGACGCCATCCGCTCCGACCCGGCGCTCGCGCACCTCCCCGTCGTTGCCGTCACCGCCGACATCGAGGCCAAGTCGAGCTTCCCCGACGCCGCCTTCTCCGGCCTGCTGCTCAAGCCCATCGGCATCCAGGCCCTCGAATCCCTGCTCGCCACCCTCTGACCAAGGAACCGCCCATGAACGCCGCCCCCCCCGGACCGCCGCCCCGCCCCCGCCAGGAACAGGAGGAGCCCTTCCTTGCCCCGCGCGCCCGGCGCTGGATCCTCGCCCTGAACACCCTCGGGTTCGCGCTCTTCCTCGCCTGGCTCGTCAGCCTCAAGGGGCAGCCCGTCATGCGCGAGCAGGAAGGCATCCTCTACTTCCTCCCCTGCCTGCCCTTCCTTTTCGTCTACCTCATGATGATGCCCCGCAAGAAGCCCGCCCCGCCCCCCGCCGTGGACGACG
>JAZQOP010000196.1:0-2222 GCA_045627965.1 Kiritimatiellia bacterium
CCCCCCGAAATGCACGTTTTTGCCCGATTCCATTGCCTCTTTTGCCCATTTGCACAAACGTGGTGGAAGCGGAGGGTGCAAATGCGGTGGAATCGACCCCTCAAAAGCCGCATTCCGGCCAATGGAAACAGGCCTTTTTCGTCCCTGCGCCCCCGGCGAGACAGGCCGGACGCCCCCCCGCCGCCCATCGCGCCTTCCGGAGCGCCCTTCCGACGTGCGCCGCCGGCGGCGTTTTGCGTCCCCTTGCGCCCGCGCGCGCTTTCGTTCTTGCCTTTTGGGTCAAAATGCCGTTTGATTTCGGCGGTTCGGCACGGGCGAGTGGCGAAATGGCAGACGCGCCAGACTTAGGATCTGGTGGAGCAATCCATAGGGGTTCGAGTCCCCTCCCGCCCACCACCCGCCCCGCCCTGGCGCCCCAGGGCCAACGAAAGGTTCCCATCATCATGCGCATTCTGACAGGCATCCAGCCCAGCGGACAACTTCACATCGGCAACTACTTCGGCTCCATGCGCCCCATGCTCGAGCGCCAGGGCCAGGGCGAAATGTTCTGGTTCATCGCCAACTACCACGCCCTCACCACCGTCCACGACGCCGAGGCCCTCCGGCGCCAGACCTGGGACGTCGCCCTCGACTTCCTCGCCTGCGGCCTCGACCCCGCCAAGACCGTCTTCTACCGCCAGTCCGACGTCCCCGAGGTCCAGGAGCTTGCCTGGATCCTATCGAACGTCACCCCCCTCGGCCTCCTCGAACGCTGCCATTCCTACAAGGACAAGCTCGCGAAGGGCATCGCCCCCAACCACGGCCTCCTCGCCTACCCCGTGCTGATGGCCGCCGACATCCTCCTGATGCAGACCGACCTCGTCCCCGTCGGCAAGGACCAGAAGCAGCACCTCGAAGTCACCCGCGACATCGCCATCAAGTTCAACAACCTCTTCGGCGAGACCTTCAAGCTCCCGGAGCCCGCCATCGCCGAGGCCGTCGCCGTCGTCCCGGGCACCGACGGCCAGAAGATGTCGAAGTCCTACGGCAACACCATCGAGCTCTTCGGCCCCCCCAGGCAGGTCCGCAAGAAGATCATGGGCATCGTGACCGACTCGACCCCGCTGGAGGCCCCCAAGGACCCCGAGGCCTGCAACGTCTTCAAGCTCTACAAGCTCTTCGCCACGCCCGGGCAGCAGGCCGACCTCGCCGCCCGCTACCGCGCCGGCGGCATGGGCTACGGCACCGCCAAGAAGGAGCTCGCCGACCAGTTCGAGGCCCTTTTCGCCCCCCTGCGCGAACGCCGCGCCGAGCTTGCCGCCCATCCCGACGACGTCGAGGACATCCTCCGCGCCGGCGCCGAAAAGGCCCGCGCCGAGGCCCAAAAGACCCTCCACGCCGCCCGCCGCGCCGTCGGCCTCGAATAGCACGCGCCGCCGTCACGCCCCCCATGCGCTACGCCCTCATCCGCCTCCTCGCCAAGATCCTCGCCGCCCTCCCCTGGCGCGCCGCCATGGCCCTCGGCCGCCACTGGGGATGGCTCTGCGCCTCCGTCCTGCGCATCCGCCGCCGCGAAGTCCTCGCCACCCTCGCGCGCTGCTTCCCCGAAAAGGCCCCCGCCGAACGCCTCGCCATCTACAAGGGCGTCTGGCGGAACCAGTGCCTGACCGTCGTCGAGGTCGCCCGCTACATGGGCGGCCGCCGCAGCGAGGTCCTCGACGCCATGGAAGTCGTCGGCCAGGCCCCCGTCCAGCCCCTCATCGACGACGCGGAGCACGGCATCCTCATCCTCGTCTCGCACCTCGGCAACTACCCCCTCCTCGCCTTCAACGTCCCGCTCGCCTTCGGACGCCCCCTTTCCTTCATCTACAAGGAGTTCCGCTCCCCGGCCGTCAACCGCGCATGGGGCGAGCTCCACACGGCCGCCGGCATCGACGGCATCCCCTCCAAGAACGCCTACCGACCGGCCCTCAAGGCCCTCAAGGCCGGCCACATCCTCGGCTTCATGCTCGACCAGAACCGCCCGGCGGACCAGGGCCTCTTCGTCCCCTTCTTCGGGCGCCCGGCCTCCACCTCCCCGGGCCTCGCGCTCATGTCCTACCAGTCGAAGTGCCCCGTCGTCCCCGTCTTTGCCCGCCGCGCCCCCGACGGCCACCACGTCGTCGAGATCGGCGCCCCCGTCCCCCCCCCGCCCGACCGCGCCCCCGAAACCCTCCTCGCCGCCACCGCCCGCTACACCGCCC
>JAZQOP010000197.1:0-4920 GCA_045627965.1 Kiritimatiellia bacterium
CCGGCCCGGGAAGCCGGGCGGCGGGGGCCACGCCCCCCCCCCCCCCCCCCCCCCCCACCGGAACCGCAGCCCGTAGGCGTGCAGCATCTGCCGCCCGACCTCGCGGAACCCTGCCGACACCTCCGCAAAATGCTCCTTGTCGCCCAGCACCGGACAGCCCAGCTGCCGCAAATGCAGCCGGATCTGGTGCGTCCGGCCCGTCTCGATCGACACCGCCACATGCGCCGCCGGGAGCGTCCCGCCCTTTCCGCCGCGCCGGACCGACAGGGTGCGCACGTGGCTCACCGCCGGCAGCCCGTCGATCAGCTTGCGGATCTCCAGCTGCTCCTCCGGCGGGATCCCGGCCGTCAGCGCATGATAGACCTTTCGGACGCGCCCCTCCTCGAACTCGCGGATCAGCGCCGCGCGAGCCTCCGCACCTTTCGCGAACAGGACGCACCCGCTCGTATCCCGGTCCAGCCGGTGCACCGCCCACACCCCCGCCCCGGCCGCGCCCAGCTGCTCCTTCAGGCGCACTTCCAGCGACTTCTCGCCGACCGTCAGCATCCGCGGCGGCTTGTCCGCCACCAGCCAGCCGTCCCCCTCCGCCAGGATCCGGATCGGCGTGCCGACGTCCTTCCGTCCCCCGCCGCCCTTCGCCGTGCCGCCGGCCGGCCGTTCCAGGCGCTTCAGCCCCTCGACGTGCACCTCCACGACGTCGCGCGCCTGCAGCAGATGCTTCGCCATCCAGATCCGCCGGCCGTTGACGAACACCAGGCGCTCGTCGAGGAGGCCCTTGACCGCGCGCCGCGAAAGCCCGTTCCCGAGCTCCGCCGCCAGGAACTCCAGCAGCTCCGTGCCATTCTGGCGCACGCGGCCGAGCCGTTTCAGCAAGCGGGCGCCGCCGCCCTGTCCGACATTCCGGTCCTTCATCCGGCCGCCTCCGTTCCCTCCGGGCGGCCCAGGCGGCGCGCCAGCCAGCCCGTCACCGGCAGCAGGAGCGCCTCGTAGGCCACCTTCAGCACATAGTTCCAACACGCCACCTTCGCCAGCAGGCCCCAGCCCCACACCCCGGCGAACGCCGCCAGCGTAAAGATCGCCGAATCCGCCCCTTCGCCCACGAACGTCGAAGCCATCGCCCGCCACCAGAACCGCCTCTCGCCGTCCCGGCGCTTCATCCGCGCCATCATCCAGGCATTCAGGTGTTCACCGCACAGGAACGCCAGCAAGCTTGCCGTCGCCACGCGCGGCGCCTGCCCCAGCACCGCCGCATACTCCGCGTCCAGCCCCCACTCCGCCGCACCGGGCAGCGCCGCCGCCGCACCGAACGACAGGCTCGCCGCCAGCGACGCCCCGAACCCCAGCCAAATCGCCCGTTGCGCCGCCTTCAGCCCCCAGACCTCCACCAGCAGGTCCCCGCAGATGTAGGACACCGGAAACAGCAGGTTCCCCGCATCCATCATCACCCACGGCGCCCCGGGCAGCGACAGCGGCTTGATCGCCAGCAGGTTCGACACCAGCAGCGCACAGCAAAAAACGACGCTGACGACCACCAGGCCGCCAGCGTCCTTCCCGGGCGAACGGCGGCAGGCCGGATCCTTCGTCTCCATGCCCGCCGTCCTTCGTTCCCTGCAAAAACCGGCCTACTCCGCCGACGCCTCCGCGCCAGCCTCCGCCGCATCGCCGTCGCCCGACGAGAACAGGCCCGTGATCGCCCCCATCACCTTGTCGCCCGCACCCGCCAAGGCATCCGTCACGCCGCCTTCGGCCTCCGCGGCCGCCGCTTCCGCATCCTCGGCCGCCGCTTCCGCCGGCGCCTCCGCGCCAGCCTCCGCCGCATCGCCGTCGCCCGACGAGAACAGGCCCGTCACCGCGCCGACCGCCGACATCGCGCCGTCGCCCAGCGCCTTCGCGCCATCCACGGCCAGCCCGCCCGCATCGGCCACCGCGCCCCCGACCGCCTTCACGCCGTCCACGGCCAGCCCGCCCGCGCCGACCACCGCGCTCCCCACCGACGACACCAGGTCCTTAACCAGCTCCGACACCACGTCCACACCCGTCATGCCGCCGCTCTGCTCGCCGATGTTCTCCAGGTGCATGTCCGGAATCTTCACCGGCACGCCATTCCCGATCAGGGCGATCTTCACATGGCTGTCCGAGAGGTCGAACTTCTTGATGACCACCTTCTTCGCCGGCTTCGAGGCCTCCGCCTCCTCCGCCTTCTCCTCTTCCTCCTCGGCCTTCAGGTTCTCCAGCAGCTTCCCGATGTTGTTCTCCGTCAGGTTCTGCTCATACGTCACATCCAGGCCCGCCACCTCGATGCTCTCGATGACCATCGGATCGGAGAACAGCGACCCCATCGCCAGCTTCACCTCCGCCTTCTCCAGGTCCAGCAGGCTCTCCGCGTCGAACCCTTCCGGATTCCCCACGTGCAGCTTGTTCAGCGCCACCACGCCGCGCAGCAGCGAAAAGTCGACGTCCTCCACGCTCGTCTCCACCCCCAGGAGCTTCGACCCGAACGTATTCACCCCGCCCTTGATCGCCTTGTCCAGGAACAGCTCCGTGAACAGGAACAAAGCCACCAGGACCACCAGCACCCACACCACGACCTTCAGCACTTTTTTCATCGTCGAAACCTCTTTTTTCTTTCGTTCCCCTTTTGGAACCCCGCCATCCTACCCGTCCCGCCCCGCGCCCGCAACCCCAAAACGCGCCGGGGGCCCCGCGTTCTGCGGCGTCGCGGCCCACGCTTTCCGTTTGCAACCGCCCCCCCCCTGGCGTAGAATCCTCGCCGCGTCGGGCGGTTAGCTCAGTTGGTCAGAGCATCACGCTTACACCGTGGTTGTCGGGGGTTCGAGCCCCTCACCGCCCACCATTCCCCATCCACAACAGAAAGAAAGGTCGTTTCCACATGGGCATGCTCCAAGAGTTCAAGGAATTCGCGGTCAAGGGCAACGTCGTCGACATGGCCGTCGGCATCATCATCGGCGGCGCGTTCGGCAAGATCGCCAACTCGCTCGTCGCCGACGTCGTCATGCCGCCCATCGGCTTCCTGCTCGGCAAGGTCAACTTCGCCGACCTCAAGTACGTCGTCCAGCCCGCCGTCGACGCCGTCGAGGCCGTCGAGGCCACCGCCACCACCCCGGCCGTCGAGGCCGTCGCGGCCGTCCCCGAAGTCGCCATCCGCTACGGCGCCTTCCTCCAGACCGCCATCGACTTCCTCGTCATCGCCTTCTGCGTCTTCTTGATGGTCAAGGCCATCAACGCAATGCGCCGCCGCGCCGAGGCGGCCGTCGCCAAGAAGGATGCCTAGCATCCCCCGGGACAGCCCCCTGGCGCCGCCGGCCGGCGGCGCCAAGGGCTATTCCCTCGGGGAGGAGATCGCGAGCGCCGTCTCCCACGGCATCGGCGTCGGCCTCGCGATTGCCGCCCTGTCCATCCTTGCCGTCGTTGCGTCCCGCGCCGGCGCCGGCCATGTCGTCCCGTGCACCATCTACGGCGCGGGGATGGTCCTCATGTTCCTGATGTCGACCCTCTACCACGCCTTCCCTCCCGGCCGCGCCAAGCGCGTCTTCCAGGTCCTCGACCACGAGATGATCTTCCTGATGATCGCCGGCACCTATACCCCCCTCGTCCTCGTCACCATCCAGGGCGCCCTCGGCTGGTGGCTCTTCGGCGCCATCTGGGGCCTCGCCCTCGCCGGCATGGTCTTCCAGGGCTTCTTCACCGGCCGCTTCCGCCTCGCCTCCACCGCCTTCTACGTCCTCATGGGATGGATGATCGTCTTCGCCCTCGGCCCGCTCGTCCGGAACATGGGCTCCTCCATGGGCGTCCACTGGCTCTGGATCGGCGGCGCATGCTACACCCTCGGCGCCGTCGCCTACCTCTTCAAACGCGTCCCCTACCACCATTTCGCCTGGCATCTCGCCGTCCTCGCCGGCGCCGTCTGCCACTTCTTCTGCATCCTCTGGCACGTCGCATGACCCCACAGGAAGGACCCTCCGCCATGACCGACTCCCCCGCCCAGGCCTCCCCCCTCCCCCCGCCCGTCGAAATCCCCGAGACCCTCGGCCTCATCGCCGGACGCGGCTCCTACCCCCTCCAGCTCTGCCGCTCCGCCCACGCCCAGGGCGTCAAGAGAATCGTCGCCTTCGCCTTCCGCCACGAAACCGAATGGGGCATCGCGCGCGCCGCCGACGAAGTCCACTGGCTCTACCTCGGACAGCTCAAGGCCCTCCTCGACGCCGTCCAGGCCGCCGGCATCACCCGCATCGTCATGGCCGGGCAGATCAAGCCCACTCGCCTCTTCAGCCTCCGCCTCGACAAGCTCGCCCTCTCCCTCCTCGCCACCCTCCCCGAACGCAACGCCCACACCCTCTTCGGGACCGTCGCCGACCAGCTCAAGGCCGTCGGCGCCACCCTCCTCCCCGCCTCCTGCTTCATGGAAACCGAAATGCCCGCGCCCGGACTCCTCTCCGCCCGCGCCCCGACCGACCGCGAATGGGCCGACATCCGCCTCGGCGCCCATGTCGCCAAGGTCACCAGCGGCCTCGACATCGGCCAGACCGTCGTCGTCAAGGAAGGCACCATCCTCGCCGTCGAAGGCTTCGAAGGCACCGACCAGGCCATCCTGCGTGCCGGCAAGCTCGGCGGCAAGGACGGCGGCTCCGTCGTCGTCAAGGTCGCCAAGCACGGCCACGACATGCGCTTCGACATCCCCATCATCGGCACCCGCACCTTCAAGATGCTCAAGAAGGCCAAGGCCTCCTGCCTCGCCGTCGAAGCCGGCAAGGCCATCCTCCTCGAACGCGAAACCATCGTCGCCGAAGCCAACCGCCTCGGCATCGCCTTCCTCGCCTTCGACCCCGAAAAGCTCTAGCCCCGCCCCGGCGGTTCGGACCCGCCGCCCCGCCCCTTTCCCGCACCAATCCGCCCCTTTCT
>JAZQOP010000198.1:0-1774 GCA_045627965.1 Kiritimatiellia bacterium
CCTAAGACCGCTTGGCCCCCGACTTTGGCGTCGATCCATCCGCGGGACCCGGAGGCGCTGGCGAGGGTGGATGCGGCGGCGGCGATGGGGTTCCGGGGGGTGAAGCTGCATCCGTATTTCCAGGATTTTACGATTGACGAGGCGGGGCTGGTGCCGTTTTATCGGCGGCTGGCGGAGCGGGGGCTGTTCGTCGTGTTCCACAACGGCTACGACATCGGGTTCGGGACGGACCGGCGTGCGGGGGCGGAACGGGTGGCCCGGGTGCTGGACGCGGTGCCGGGGCTGACAGTCGTGACGACGCATTTCGGGGGATGGCTGGACTGGATGGAGGCCCGGCGCGTGCTGGCGGGGCGGGAGGTCTATGTGGAGACGTCGTTTTCGGTGACGGAGATGTCGCGGGAGGAGCTGCGGGGGCTGCTGGAGGCGCATCGGGCGGACCGCCTGCTGTTCGGGACGGATTGGCCGTGGAAGTCGGCGGCGGCGGACCTGGCGGTGTGGCGCGAGGTGTGCGCGGACCGCCCGGCGCTGCTGCAGGCGGTGCTGCATGACAATGCGGCGCGGCTGCTGGGGCTGGGGGGGTAGGTAGGATGGCGTCGGCGACGAAGGGAAGGACGAGATGAAGAAGGAAGGGAAACCTCGGGATGGCGACCATTTGCCGATTCGGAACTCGACGGCGGAATTCCTGATTTTTGCCAAGGAAGGCGGGGCGGATACGGTTTCCGTCCGCTTCCAGGACGAAATGGTTTGGCTTACGCTGAACGGGATTGCCGCGTTGTTCGACATAGACAAATCGGTCGCTTCGCGGCATTTGTCGCACATTTTTGCCGAGAAGGAGCTCCGAAAGGAGGCAACGGTTGCAAAATATGCAACGGTTCAAGCCGAGGGGGCGCGGCAGGTGACGCGGAATCTTGAGTATTACAACCTCGAAGGGATCATCGCCGTCGGATATCGCGTCCATTCGCAGCGGGCGACGGATTTTCGCCGGTGGGCGACAAGGGTCTTGCGTGATTTCGCGATTCGCGGGTATGTGCTTGACACGGAACGGCTGGAGAACGGGAAATTTCTCGGGGAGGATTACTTTGATAGGCTTATCGAGGAGATTCAGGCCATTCGAATGAGTGAACGGCGTTTCTACCAGAAAATTACCGACATATACGCGACATCGATGGATTACGACAAGAATGCCGAGGAGACCCGGCTTTTCTTTGCAAAGGTCCAGAACAAGTTGCACTATGCGGTCCATGGCCGGACGGCGGCGGAACTGGTTTGGTCTCGTGCCGACGCCGGCAAGGACAACATGGGACTTTCCACTTGGGCCAAGGCGCCCAACGGCCGGATTCTCCAATCGGATGTCATCGTCGCCAAGAATTACCTGACGGAGAAGGAACTGTCCTCGCTTGCGCTGATTGTCAACGCCTATCTGGACCTTGCGCTGCGCCAAGCGCAAAGGCATGTTCCGATGACCATGGCCGCCTGGGCCAAGCAGCTTGATCTTGTCATCATGGCGTCGGGCGACGACCTTCTCCGGCGTGCAAGCGAGATTTCGGCGGAAATCGCGGAGGCAAAGGCCATGGACGAATATGAGAAGTTCCGGGTTCGCCAGGAGCTGGAATACAAGAGCGATTTTGATTTGCAACTGGATTGGATCGAGGAGCAGGCGAAGAAGGCCCGTGGCAAATCTTCAAGCGGCGAGGGGGCATCCGAATGAAGGCGGTGCTGCATGGCAATGCGGCGCGGCTGCTGGGGCTGGGGGGGTAGGTAGGATGGCGTCGGC
>JAZQOP010000199.1:0-1721 GCA_045627965.1 Kiritimatiellia bacterium
GTGACGGGGCGGACCTGGCCCGCGGCGAGGGTCGCGGAGAGGGCGAGGAGGAGGGCGGCGGAGGCGGAAGCGGCGGCGGCGAGGGGGCGGGTCAGGTCCATGGGGGTCCTTTTCAGTTGGCGGCTTGCTTCATGAGGCGCTGGGCGGCCTTGGCGCCTTCGTAGATGGCTTCGTATCCGGTGCAGCGGCAGAAGTGCTTGGCGAGGGCGGCGCGGAGGTCGGCGTCGGAGGCGTCGGGGTTCTTGGTGAAGAGGGCGTAGAGTTCGAGGACGATGCCGGGGATGCAGTAGCCGCACTGGACGGCGCCGGCGTCGATGAGGGCGCGCTGGATGGGGTGGATGTCGGGGCCGCGGGAGAGGCCTTCGATGGTGAGGACGTCGGCGCCGTCGAGCTTGGCGGCGGGGAAGACGCAGGCCTTCTTGGCTTCGCCGTTGAGGACGATGGTGCAGGCGCCGCAGGTGCCGTCGTCGCAACCGTGCTTGGTGCCGGTGAGGTTGAGGTCTTCGCGGAGGACGTCGAGGATCTTCTCCCATCCTTCGATGGCGACGGAGCGGGGGCGTCCGTTGAGGGTGAAGGTGATGGTCGCGGGGACGTTGGCTTTGGATTCGGTCATGGGATACTCCTGGGTTTAGGGGGCGCGGGGCCTCGGGTTTGGACGGTCGAAAAGCTTGGCGCAAGCGGGGCATGCGGGGGAGGGGGCGGCCTGGATGGAGCGGAAGTCGGAGGCGAGGGCGTCGTAGAGGAGGAGGCGTCCGGTGGCGAGGTCGCCGAAGCGGGCGAGGAACTTGATGGCTTCGGCGGCCTGGAGGGCGCCGAGGACGCCGGCCATGGGGCCGATGGGGCCGGAGCGGAGGGCGTCGCCTTCGCCGTCTTCCGGCGGGGTGTCGTGGAAGAGGCATCGGAGGCAGGGGGAGCGGCCGGGGAGGACGGTCAAGAGCTGGCCTCCGAAGGCGGAGAGGCCGGCGTGGACGAAGGGCTTGCGCATGGCGCAGCAGACGTCGTTGATGAGGAACTTGGCGGCGTAGGAGTCGGTGGCGTCGATGACGAAGTCGTAGGGAGAGAGGACGGAATGGGCGTTGTCGGGGGAGAGGCGGAGGGGGTGCTGCTCGAGGTGGATGTGTGGGTTGAGGGCGCGGAGGCGGGCTTCGGCGGAGACGGTCTTGAGGCGTCCGATGTCGGTGGTGGCGTGGAGGATCTGACGGTGGAGGTTGGAGATGTCGACGAGGTCGGGGTCGGCGAAGCCGATGCGGCCGACGCCGGCGGCGGCGAGGTAGGCGAGGGCTGGGGAGCCGAGGCCGCCGCATCCGACGACGAGGACGCGGCCTTCGCGGAGGCGTTCCTGGGCGGCTGGGCCGAAGCCGGGGAGGCCGAGCTGCCGGGCGTATCGGTTGCGTTCGTCGGCGGTGAACATGGGGGGCTAGGCCTGTGGGGAGGGGAAGGTGCGGAAGTAGGGGGAGAGGACGCCGAGCTGGTAGAGGAGGATGAAGAGGAGGATGGCGACGATGAGGCAGATGGAGCCCCATCCGATGGCCGCGAAGAAGGTGCGGAGGCGGATGAGGAGGGGCTCGGACTCGGCGGGGACGGAGGGGAGGCGCGAGAGGGTGCCGGCCAGGCCGGCGAGGGCGACGGCGGCGACGGCGGAGGCGATGGCCAGGGGCAGGAAGCAGAAGGCCTGGAGGAGGACGTGGGCCCACAGGATGACGGCATCGAAGCGGATCCAG
>JAZQOP010000200.1:0-6967 GCA_045627965.1 Kiritimatiellia bacterium
AATGTAGCTCTGATTCCTCCGCTAGGGAAAGATGAAGCATCTGGTTCCTGCTGAATAAGAGATTTACCCTCAAATTCCTCAATCATGCCACCTTTCCAGTCATATTCCATGAATAAGCGCGGGGGCTACTTGGAGAAGGCCTGGAGGCCGAGGAGGATGTCGGCGGCGCGCCGGAGGTAGGGGTCGTGGCTGACGGCGTCGCGGAGGGCGCGGTCGATGGCGTCTTCTTCGGTGGCGGCCTTTTTGCGGTCGCGGCTGGAAAGGCTTTCGTCGTCGTGTTCGTAGAGGGGCTCGGCCAGGGCGGCGTCGGTGACGAGGACGTCGGGGGCGACGGGGGTGGAGGCGTCCAGGGCGGCGCCGTCGGGGAAGGCGATGCGGATGGCCGGAAGGAGGGCGATGAAGGCGGGGGCGTCGTCGGTCGGGAAGCGGATGGGCCGGCGGAGGGGGCTGCGGCCTGCGGTGGGACGCCCGATGACGATGGCGGACTTGACGGAATGGGCGAAGAGGGCGGCCAGGGGTTCGGCGGCGCCGGCGGTGGTCTCGTCGATGATCGCGACGATGGGCAGGGATGGGAACTGGCGGGCTTCGGCGGCGGGCCAGAGGGGGGCGTCGCGGGTGGCCAGGAGGTCGGAAAGGACGAAATGGGGGGCGTCCGGGACGCGGGCGGGGAGGCCGACGGCGATGGCGTAGACGGCGGGGAGGTCGGAGAGGGGGGCGTCGAGGCCGCGGAGGTCGAGGAGGATGCCGATGGAGGCGCGTCCGGCAGCGTCGCGGAGGGCCGGCAGCAGGGTGGCGTCGATGGCGGAGAGGCGGATGTAGGTGATGGAGGCGGGGAGGTCGGAGGCGGCGACGGCTGGCGCGAGGGCGCGGGTGAGGGGGATGAGCTGGGGGACGGAGTTGGTGGCGTCGCGGACCTGTAGGGTGAGGGCGGGGGCGTCGCCGTGGGCCAGGAGGGAGCGGGCTTCGGCGAGGGGAAGGGCGTCGGCGGGCGCAGGGGCGGAGGCAAGGGGGAGCTCGGCGCCGTCGGGGAAGACGGCAAGGAGGCGGTCGCCGGCCTGGACGCCGGCCACGGCGGCGGGGGAGCCCGGGGCGACGAAGGAGACGAGGGCACGGCCGTCGCCGTCTTCGGCCAGGACGATGCCGGCATCGTAGGCGGCGGGCGGCGGGACGTCGCTGGCGGCAAATTCGTCGAGGGTGAGGAAGTCTACGCCGGGGACGTGGGCGGCCAGGATGCCTTGGAAGATGGAGGCGGCCAGGGCGGGGTCGGCGGCCTTTTCGCCAAATTTGGCCTGCAGGGCGCAGGCGGCGTCGATGGCCTCGGCGATGGGGGCCGGGAACTGGGGGGCCGGGGGCTCCGGGGGGAGTTCGACGGTGGGGACGGCAGGGGGCTCGGCGGGGGCTTCGACGGGGGTCGCCGGGGCCTTGGCACGACGGGGCTTGGGCTTGGAGGGCGCCTGGGCCTTGCCCTTGGATTGGGATTTCTTTCCGTCCTGGGCCTGGGCCTTGCCCTTGGATTGGGCCTTGCCTTTGGATTGGCTCTTGGGCTTGGCCTGGTCCTTGGGCTTGGCCTGGCTCTTGGGCTTGGCGGGCTGGGCGGGGGATTCTTCGGCGGGCGGCACGGATTCGGACGGGGCGGCGGATTTTTTGCGGCTGCGCGCTTCGGCGGGGAGGGCGAGCGAAAGGGACAGGAGGAGCGCGATGGCGGCGGCGGCGAGGGCTGGGAGGCGGGGGGTGTGCATACGGAAATCCTTTCGATTGACGGCGCGAGGATAGCACGGCGGAATGATTTTGCAAAGGGGATCGGGAGCGGGTATGCTGAAAGGAACGATTCGACAAGAGGAGGACGTGATGAAATATGCGGTGAGTTTGCTGTTGCTGGCGGCGGCGTGCTGGCTGGGCTATGGCTGGATGCAGGAGCGCGAGGCCAAGGCGGAGGTGGGGGATCAGGTGGCCGTCGCCGAGGCGAAGGCGAAGAGCATCGCGGCGGAAAAGGCGGCCGTGGAGGAACAGGTGGCCGCCCTGGAGGCGAAGATTTCGGAGCTGGCGGCGGCCGGGGAGGCGTTGCAGGCGGAGGTCGCCGCGCGCGAGGAGCACCTGGCGGAAAAGGATGCGGCGCTGGCCGAGATGGGCGGCAAGCTGGCGGCGCTGCAGGCGCGCATCGACGAGCTGGAAGGCTATCGCGAGCAGATTTCGCAGGTGCGCCGGGCTCCGGCGGCGCCGTAGCGCAAGGAGGGTTTGAGCCATGGCCGAGATGAAGCGCAAGCGCGAGGCGGCGACGCGGTTCGCCGGGACGGAGGCGTTCAGCGGGATCGTCCGCGCAATGTTCGAGTATCAGCAGCTGAAGACGCTGTATCGCCAGGGTTGGCTGCGGACGAAGGTGCCGCAGGACCAGTGCGAAAGCGTCGCGGAGCATTCCCTGGGCGTCGCGGTGCTGGCGCTGTTCGTCGCGGACGGGCTGCGTCCGGAGCTGGACCGCGAAAAGCTGCTGACGATGGCGATGCTGCACGACTTCGGCGAAATCTACGCGGGGGACATCGTGCCCGGCGCCATGAGCCTGGAGGAAAAGCACGCGCGCGAAAAGGCGTCGGTCGAAAAGGTGTTCGACGGCCTGCCGCAGAAGGCGCGCTATGTGGCGCTGTGGGAGGAATTCGAGGCGCAGGAGACGCCCGAGGCCAAGGTCCTGAAGGCGCTCGACCGCCTGGAGATGGGCGTGCAGGCGGCGGTCTACGAGGGCGAAGGCTGGGGGCCGCTGGAGGATTTCATGGTCTCGACGCGCAAGGCGGTCGGCGGCGGCGACCTGGGGGCGCTGGTGGCGGAGCTGGACGCCTTCCGCGCGGGGCTCAAGGACGGAAAGGCGTAGGGGCGCGATGCTGGAGGCGTCGCTGTTTTCGCAACTCGACCTGGACGGGCTGCTGGCGCGCGAACGGGCGGCGTCGGCCTTCGGAAACCGCGATGCCGCGGCGTGGAATGGCCGCGCGGCCAGGCGGTCGCGGCGCGAACGCGATTCGTCCTACACGGCCGATCTGCTGGCGCGCCTGGATTTGCGGGGGGTGTCGACGGCCCTGGATGTCGGGTGCGGGACGGGAAACGTCGCCGTGCCGCTGGCGTTGCGCCTGGAACGGGTGACGGCCCTGGACTTCTCGGAGGAGATGCTGAAGCATCTGCGCGCCAACGCGGCGGAGGCGGGCGTGCCGGACGGCCGCCTCGCGCTCCGCCACCTGGCCTGGGCCGACGACTGGGCCGGCGCGGTCGAACCGGCGGACCTCGCGCTGTGCTCGCGGGCGATGGACTTCGGCGATTTGCGCCGCTGCCTGCGCAAGCTGCACCGCCATGCCAAGGTCCGGTGCTCCCTGGTCCTGCACGCCGGCAGCTCGTTCCTGGGCCCGGACGTGTTGCGCCTCCTGGGGCGGAAAATCCACCCGCGCGCGGACTACATCTACGCCGTGGCGATGCTCCACCAGATGGGCATCGCCTGCAAGGTCGACTTCATCCCGTCGACGGGCGGGATGGCCTATGCGACGGCCGACGAGTTCGTCGAGTCGGTCCAGTGGCGCATCGGCGCGCTCTCGGACGGCGAAAAGGAGGCGTTGCGGCGGCGCTTCGACGAGCTGCCGCGCCTGGCGGACGGCCGCGCGGCCTACGCGCACCCGTTCACCTGGGCCCTCCTGGCGTGGGACGTGGCGGATGCGGACGCGGAGGCGTTCGCGCGGTTTGCGGCCTTCGACGGGCCGATGGAGGGCGAGAGGACATGAGCGGCAGCTTGAAGATCTTGCATTTTGGCGACGTCCACCTTTCGCTGCCCGCGGGCGCGGCGCATTCGTTGGCGATGATCCACCCGAAGCGCCTGCCGGCGCTCCTGAACTTTGCGGCGCGGCGCGGCGAGAAGTATCGCGAGGGCGTCGAAAAGCTGAACGCGCTGGGCGAGTTCCTGCGCCAGCACCCGGTCGACTGGATCCTCTATGACGGCGACGCGGTCAATTTCGGACTGCGCCATGAATTGATCGCGGCGGCGCCAAGGCTGTCGTCGGTGCTGTCGATGGCCCGGAAAGGGGCGGTGGCGGTGCCCGGGAACCACGACTACTACACGCCGGCGTCGGTGAAGGACTACGCGCGCTGGTTCAACTTCGCGGACGGGAACGACCTCCCGGATGCCGCGGCGGCCCCGGGCGGCTTCCCCCGGGTGCGGTTCCTCTCGGACGACGCGGTCTGCATCGCGCTCGGCTCGTCGGCGCCGCACGTGGCGTTCTGGGATTCGTCCGGACGCGTGTCGCCGGCGGAGCTGGAGGCGCTGAAACGCCTCCTGGACGTGCCGGAGGTGGGCGGCCGGACCTATGTGATCCTCCTGTCGCACTACCCGCTGGACGAGGAGGGCTTCTTCCACGGACTGCGCAACGCGAACGAGGTGGCGGCGGCGCTCGCCGGGCGGCCCAACGTCCACATCGTCCACGGCCACAACCACGAATGCTACTCCCGCTTCCTGCCGGGCACCTCGATCCCGCTCCATTGCGCAGGATCGCTGAGCAAGAAGGGCGCGGAGTCCTTCCTGCTCTACGAGCCGTTCGGCGGCTCGCTGAATCCTCGCCGCGCCCGCTGGGAACGGGCGGCCTGGCGACTGGAGGAATAGCCCCCCGGGCCATGGCCCGACACCCCTCCCCGCCCCGCCGCGCCAATGTTCGCCTAGGCTAACTTTTTTCCGGAAGGCATGCTCCCGCACAATGGAAACGTGCCCTCCGGCTCAGTGGCGGAAGGCCTCGCGGAGGCGCGCGCACAGGGTGGTGCAGCGGCGCTCGGCCTCGCCGTTGCGGACGCAGAGGGCGACGGCCTTCTTGGCGCCGACCAGCACGACGAGCTTCTTCCCCCGCGTGATGGCGGTGTAGAGGAGGTTGCGCTGGAGCATGACGAAATGCTGGGTGTGGACGGGGACGACGACGCAGGGATATTCGCTGCCCTGCGACTTGTGGACGGTGACGGCGTAGGCCAGGGAAAGCTCGTCGAGCTCGTTGAGGTCGTAGGGGACGTCGCGGTCGTCGTAGCGGACGAGGACCTCGCCCTCGGCCAGGTCGATGCGCGCAATCTGCCCGACATCGCCGTTGAAGACGTCCTTGTCGTAGTTGTTCTCCATCTGCATCACGCGGTCGCCGACTCGGTAGGTCCACCCCCAGCGCTCGACCTCCGCCTTCACGGGCGAGGCCGGATTGAGCACGGCCTGCAGCCCGACGTTCAGGGCCCGGGCCCCCAGCTCCCCCTTCTGCATCGGCGTCAGCACCTGGATGTCCGAGGGCGCCAGGCGGAACCGCCGCGGAATCGATTCGCGCAGGAGCTTCTTGACGACGTCCGCGGCCCGCTGGGCTTCGTCGGCGTTGACAAAGAAGAAGTCGCTGCCGTTTTCAAGCGAGCCGGCCAGGTCGGGCATGGCCCCCTCGTTGACGGCATGGGCGTTGCGGACGATCATCGAGCCGGCCGCCTGCCGGAAGACCTCCGTCAGCCGATAGACGGGGATGACGTCGGACTCGATGAGGTCGCGCAGCACGCACCCCGGCCCGACGGACGGAAGCTGGTCGACGTCCCCGACCAGCACCAGCAGCGCGTTCTTCGGAACGGCCCGCAGAAGCTGCGCGGTGAGCTGGATGTCGAGCATGGAGGTCTCGTCGACGACCAGCGCGTCGATTTCGAGCGGATGCCTCGCGTTGTGCCGGAAGCCCCCGGTGGAAGGCTCGAATTCCAGCAGGCGGTGGATGGTCTTGGCCTCCATCCCCGACAGTTCGCCCAGCCGCTTGGCGGCGCGCCCCGTCGGCGCGGCCAGCGCAACGCGCAGGCGCTTGGCGGACAGGGCCCGGACGATCGACCGCACCAGCGTGGTCTTGCCGACGCCCGGTCCGCCCGTGATGATGCAGACCTTGTGGCGGAAGACGCCGCAGAACGCCGCCTTCTGCCCCGCCGCCAGCTCGATGTGCAGCTGCTGCGCGACCCATTCGAGGGCCGACGCGTAGCGGTCGGCCGGCAGCGGGCAGGGGTGGGGGGCGTCGGCCAGGTCGAGGAGTCGCGCGGCGGTCTCGCGCTCGGCGGCGTCGAGAAAGGTCAGGTAGACCAGCGGGTCGGCCGCCGCCTCGGGATCGGCGGACTCCTGCGGAAGGCCGACGCGCAGGGCCCCGTCGGCAACCTCGATCCGCAGGGCCTCCTCAAGAGTGGCGGCAGGAATGGACAGCATCCCGCCCGCCTTGGCCAGCAGCGCGGAGCGCGGATAGGCGCAGTGCCCCTGGTTGGACAGCTCAAGCAACGCATAGGAAAGGCCCGCGCGCGCGCGCAGGACGGAATCGCGTTCGATGCCGAGGCGCATGGCGATCTCGTCGGCGGTCTTGAACCCGATGCCCCGGATGTCGCGCGCCAGGCAGTAGGGGTCGAGCCGGACGGTCTCGATCGCCTTCTCCCCGTAGGCCTTGTAGATCCGGAAGGCCTTCGCCGTGGACACCCCCGACGCCATGAGGAACGACATGATCTCGCGGATCGCCTTCTGCGCCGCCCACGATGCCTTGATCCGCGCCCGCCGCTGCGGCCCGATGCCCTCGACGCGCTCCAGCTCGGCGGAACGGTTCTCGATGATGTCGAGGACCTCCTTGCCGAACGCCGCGACAAGCTTCTTGGCATAGACCGGACCGATTCCCTTGATCAGGCCGGAGCCGAGGAACTTCTCGATCCCCTCGACCGTGTCCGGGACGACGGTCTCGATCGCCGATGCCTGGAACTGCCGCCCGTGCTGCCGGTCGATCGTCCAGCGCCCCTCTGCCTTCACCCATTCGCCGACGTGCACCTGCGGAAGCTTCCCGACGACCGCCACCGGGTCGCGGACGCCGCGAAACCGCACCTTGAGGACGCAGAACCCGCTTTCGGGCGAGTGGAACGTGACGGTCTCGACAAGCCCTTCGAGCCGCGTCGCGGAGTCCGCGGCGGCATCAAGGGCGGGGGGGCG
>JAZQOP010000201.1:0-9227 GCA_045627965.1 Kiritimatiellia bacterium
GTTGCGCCAGCGGGCGAGGGCGAAGACGTCGGATTTGGAGACGTCCTTGATGGGGGCGTAGCCGCCGCACATGTCGCCGTAGAGGGTGGAGTAGCCGGTGAGGGATTCCGAGCGGTTGGAGGTGGCCAGGACGAGGTGGCCGTAGAGGTTCGAGAGCGACATGGCGTAGGTGCCGCGGATGCGCGCCTGGAGGTTTTCGGCCATCAGGGATTGGGGCAGGGGCGGGGGCATTTGGGCACCGGGCCAGTCGCCGCCGCCGGCGTCGATGGCGGACGAGAGGGACGTCCGGAGGGCGTCGACGGCGGGGGCGATGGGGATGCGCAGGCAGGGGATGGCGAGGCGGCGCGCGAGCTCGATGGCGTCGGAGAGGGTCTCGCCCGAGGTGATGAGTGAGGGCATGGTGGCGCCCATGACGCGGCCGGGGCCGAGGGCGTCGACGGCGAGGGTGGCGACGAGGGCGCTGTCGATGCCGCCGGAGAGGGCGACGAGGATGCCGCGGAAGCGGTTGTTTTCGACGTAGTCGCGGAGGGCGAAGACGAGCGCTGCCCAAAGGTCGGGGAGGTCGTGGAGCGGACCGGAGGCGGGGAGGCGGGGCGCGGGATGGGAGAGGACGTGGAAGATGGGGGTTCCGGCGGTGTCGCGTTCGAGGTGGACGTCGACGGGGCGGGGGTCGAAGAGGGGCGTGCGGACGGCGCCGTGGACGGCGTCGCAGAGGATGGCGCCGCCGGGATGGAGGAGGGTGCCGTCGCGGCCGTCCAGCGCGAGGCGGCCCACCTGGAGGGAGGGCGTGGGGAGGGCGTCGGCGAATCCGTCGGCCAGGGCGGGATAGGCGAAGGGGCGGTCGCTGGGCAGGATCTGGATGCCGTCGATGCGCGTCTGGTCGAATCCGATGAGTCGGAGGGGCGTCGCGGTTGCGGCGGCGGCAAGGCGCGCCTGTTGCTCCTCCAGGATTTTCCGGACGGCCGGCCGTACGAAGAACGGGTCGGTCGGGCGGCCGCCGGGGAGGGCGTCGCTCGGGAAGACGACGGCGTCGATGCCGTCGCGGGCCGCCTGGCGGGCGAGGGCCAGGATTTCGTCGGCGTTCTCGCGGATGGCGCCGTAGCGGGAATGGAAGGGGACGAGGCGGATGGATAGCGGTTTTTTCCAGCGGATGAGGTCGGGGGCGTTCATGTGCGGTTCTCCTGGAGGGCTAGATGCTGGCCGGCGTCGACGTAAAGGATCTGTCCGGTGACCTGCCGGGCGCCGAGGGCCCAGGCGACGGCGTCGGCGACGTCGTCGGGCGCGGGACGGGGCACCCCGGCGAGGGGCATGGGGCCGGCCGGAACGTGGACGTCGGCGGGCAGCGAAACGGGCCCCGGGGCGATGCCGACGACCCGGATGCCGTCCGGGGCGAGGCGGGCGGCGTCGCGTGCGACGGCGGCGGCGAGGTCGCGCTTGGTCCGAAGATAGGCGGAATGGCCTGGCGCGGCGGCCGGCGCGGCGATGCGGGCGTCGAGGAGGTGGACGGCCACGCAGGCGGCCGGGCGCCCGGGGCGGGACGCCAGGGCGGCGAGCAGACGGAGGGGGGCGTCGAGGTTGAGGCGTCGCATCCGGTCCAGCTCCTCCGGGGAGGCGTCGTCGGGGAGGAAGGCGGCGGCGTTGTTGACGACGGCGTCGAGCGCCGGGGCGACCGCCAGGGCGTCCCGGAAAAGCTGTTCCGGTCCGCCGGGCGCGGCCAGGTCGGCCCGGAGGAGGGCGGCGGCGTCCGGCATGGCCCCCGGCGGCGGCGGGCGATGGACATGGACGACGACGGATGCGCCGGCGGCCCCCAGCCGGCGGACGATGGCCGCCCCGATGGGGCTGGTCCCGCCCGTGACGAGGATGCTGCGGCCCGCAAGAGGGCGTCCGATGCTGGTGGCCAGGTCGTTCATGGCGCCCGGAATCCTAGCGCGCCCCGATGTTTTCGTCACTTCAAAACGGCAGCCATTGACGGCGGAGGGGGAGCTGGGGTAGGATGGGGGCGTTGTGAATGCGAAGGATCGGACAAGGCGCGCGGAAGGCGGTCGTTAGATGAGGAAGTCGACGGCATGGACGGTGTTTGCCCTCGTGGCGCTGGTGCTCGGGGTGTTGTTCTTCTGGCCGCTGTGGCGCGTGGTCGGCGGCGGCTTCTGGGTGGACGGGCGCTTTACGTTGCGCTACCTGGCGGGGGTGTTCGAGAACCGGGTGTATGTCGAGGGCCTGCTGAACAGCCTGAAGATCGCCCTGGGCACGACGGGACTCTGCATGTGCGTGGCGCTGCCGCTGGCGTGGATCGCGAACCAGTTCGAGTTCCGGGGCAAGTCGCTGTTTTCCGCGCTGGTGCTGGTGCCGATGATCCTGCCGCCGTTCGTCGGGGCGATCGGCTTCCAGCAGATTTTCGGCGCCTACGGGCTGGTGAACGCGATTTTCGGGCTTGGGGCGCGCGACTGGCTGGGGGGCGGGCAATACCTAGGCGTGGTGCTGCTGCAGACGCTGTCGCTCTACCCGATCCTCTACCTGAACGCGGTCGCCTCGCTGGCGAACATCGACCCCGCGATGGACGAGGCGGCGGCGAACCTCGGGTGCCGTCGGCTGCGGCGGTTCTGGCGGATCACGATGCCGCTGATGATGCCGGGCCTGTTCGCGGGCGGGACGCTGATCTTCATCTGGAGCTTCACGGAGCTCGGGACGCCGCTGATCATGAACTACACGCGGTGCGCGCCGGTGCAGGTCTACGATTCGCTGAAGGAGATCGGCTCGAACCCGTTCCCCTATGCGCTCGTCGTCGTGATGCTGGTGGCGGGGACGGGGCTCTACGGGATCGGCCGCTGGCTGTTCGGCGGCAAGGCCTACGCGATGCAGAGCAAGGCGAGCGTCCAGGCCTCGGCCCGCCGCCTGACGGGGGTGCGGGGGCTGCTGGCGGCGTTGCCGTTCGCGCTGGTGACGGGCCTGGCGCTGCTGCCGCACTTCGGCGTCGTCCTGACGAGCTTTGCGGAGCCGGGCTGCTGGTATGGCTCCATCCTCCCCGCGGGCTGGACGGGCGGCAACTACATCGCGGCCCTCGGCCACGAGATGACGGTCAGCAGCATCCGGAACTCGCTGCTGTTTTCGTCGCTGGCGGTGTGCTTCGACGTGGTGGCGGGCGTGGCGATCGCCTTTGTCGTCGTCCGCTCCGACATCCGCCTGCGCGGCGTGCTGGACGCGCTCTCGATGGTCCCGCTGGCCGTCCCGGGCCTCGTGATGGCGTTCGGGTTCCTGTCGGTGAGCAGCTGGCTGTCGAACCTGCCCTGCGCCGCCGACTGGGCGTGGTGGGGGAAGGTCTTCGACGTCAGGACGAATCCGACGCTATTCCTCGTGCTGGCCTACAGCGTCCGCCGGATGCCCTACATGGTGCGCTCGGCGGTCGCCGGCCTGCAGCAGACCAGCGTGACGTTCGAGGAGGCCGCCTGGAACCTTGGCGCCTCGCCGGCGACGACGCTCCGCCGCATTACGCTTCCGCTCATCCTGGCCAACCTGATTGCCGGCACGCTCCTGACCTTCGCCTTCAGCATGCTGGAGGTCAGCGACAGCCTGATGCTCGCCCAGCAGGCGGACTACATGCCGATCACGAAGGCGATCTTCGAGCTCTTCCAGCTGCTCGGGACGGGGCGCTACGTTGCCGCGGCCCTGGGCGTCTGGGCGATGGCCTTCTTGACGGTGACGCTCGTCGGCAGCAGCCTCTTGCTTGGCAAGAAGCTCGGCGCCGTGTTCCGCGTCTAGCGGGAAAAGGAGGTGGAGATGGGAAAATACGTCGTCGCATTCGCAATGACCCTCCTGGCCGCGCTCGCCTCGGGGGGCGGCGAGCCCGCGGTCGCGCTGCTGGACCTGGCGAAGGACGGGCGCCTGTGGGAGGAACCGGCGGGGCGGGCCTACGAGGAAACGGCCGCCGCGGACGGATCCGTGACGCAGCGGCTGCCCGGCCCGTGCCTCCTC
This sequence comes from Kiritimatiellia bacterium, assembly GCA_045627965.1. Lineage (GTDB taxonomy): Bacteria > Verrucomicrobiota > Kiritimatiellia > CAIQIC01 > Lenti-01 > RGIG3636. The sequence continues at coordinate 3,970 of JAZQOP010000201.1, forward strand.
GCCGACGACCTGCCCGGCGGCGAAATCCTGGTGCGGTTCCGCGAGGGCGACCGTCTCCGGCAGCGCATCCAGGTCATGATCTACAACAAGGGCGACGACGGCCCCTGCACGCCGCGCTTCTTCAGCAACACCCTGGCCCGGGCCATCGCCGCCCTGGCCGACGCGTCGGGCGCCGAGGGGGTCCGGAAGCCCGTCCCGTCGAACAGCCGCCTGATCGACATGGCCTCGTGGGAGTGGCGCGGGGCAAAGACGCTCTACCGGCTCGATGTCGCGTCCTCCGGGAAGGGCCAGTCTCTCGTCGGGGAGTTCATCCGCCTGCGGATGGTCCCCGCCGCCGCGCCGGCGCCCGCCGCCGCCGTGCCCGGGGCGGCCGCCCGCCCCGGCCTCGCCGCCGCCGCCGACGCCTTCGGGCGTTCGACCCGCCAGGACCGCGTCGACAAGCTGGACCTGAAGGCCAACCTGGCGAAGAAGGGGACGGGCGTGGCCATCGAGGGCATCCCGATGGTCGACCAGGGCCAGAAAGGCTACTGCGTCGCCGCGGTGATGGCCCGCCTGCTGGAGTATTACGGCCTCGGGAGCATGGACCAGCACGAGCTCGCCGCGGCCATGGGGACCTCGGCGGATGGCGGAACGTCGTTGCAGGCGATGAAGGAGACGATGGAAAAATGCGGCCACAAGTTCGGGCTGCGGATGAAAAGCCTCGACGAGCTGGACCTGCGGGACTACGAGCGGCTGATCAAGGAGTACAACCGGGCCGCCAAGCGCAGCGGTGCCCCGAAGATCGAGGCGCCCCGGGGGGTGGTCATCGCCGGCGATGCGTTTTGGCTGCAGGTCGATCCGGACACGCTCCTCGAATCCCGGGCGGAATCGCCGCAGAAGCTGAAAGCCTGGCTGGACAAGATGAAGCTCTACATCGACCGGGGCGTCCCGGTCATCTGGTCGGTGATGTGCGGCATGCTCCCGGAACCGGGCGTCGGCCGCGGCGGGCACATGCGCCTGGTGGTCGGCTACGACGAAGCCGCCGGCCTGGTCTACTACAGCGACACCTGGGGCCCGGGCCACGAGTGCAAGCCCATGTCCCTGGCCGACGCCTACGCCATCACCCAGGCCCGTTTCGTCCTCATGCCCCTCTAGCGCCCTCCGCCGCGCCCGCCGGGCCCGAAAAAAAGGGCCGGCCCTTCGCGTCGGACCGGGATCGCGCCAGAAGGCCCACGGCGCCCGGGACCGTGCCATACCGTTGCTGCCTTCCGGCCCTGGCGGGGTTTTGGCGGGTCCCGTCGCATGGGATCCAGCGCGGTCCCGATCCGGCCGGAGGGCCGGACCGAACGGGGCTTTCGCGCAAATCCGGGCGGACGCTACCACAACGGCCGCCGCTTCGCAAACGCAAATTTTCAGCGCATGGCGAGAAGTCGCCGGATGCGCTCCTCGGTGGGGGGGTGCGTGCCGAAGATGTTGCTGCTGCCGGCGGCGGCCAGCGGATTGATGATGTAGAGCGGATTGACCGCGCCGTTGTGCGGGATGGACTTCGGATTTTGCCGTGAGGAAATCTTTTGGAGCGCGGAAGCCAGGGCGGCCGGGTTCGAGGTGAACTGCGCGGCGGTGGCGTCGGCCAGGTATTCGCGTTCGCGGGAGCAGGCGAAGTAGAGCAGGCGCGCGCAGATCGGCGCCAGGATGGAGACGGCCATCCCCAGCAGGATGAACAGGGCGCCCGCCCCCCCCGTGGAGCGCCCGCGGCCGCGCCGGACCCCCGCGTTGTAGGTCATGGCGTGCGAGGCGTAGTTGGCCATCAGCACGATGCCGCCCATCGTGACGCCCGCCATGGTCATGAACGTCGTGTCGCGGTTGGCCACGTGCCCCATCTCGTGGGCCAGCACTCCGCGCAGCTCCTCGCGGTCGAGCCGCGACGCAAGCGCGGTGGTGACGGCGACGCACGCCCGTTCGGGCTTCAGTCCGACGGCAAAGGCGTTCGGCACGTCCGTCTCGATGATGTAGACCTTGGGCGTGGCCGGCAGGGCGGCCTTTTGGGCAAGCGATTCGACGATGGCGCAGAGCTCCGGGGCCTCCGACTTGCCGACCTGGCGGGCATTGGCCGACTTGAGAAGCGTCGATTCCCCCGACCGCAGGTTGATGAACATCATGACGGCAAAGACGACCGCTCCGCCGCCGATGCCCAGCAGCAGGCCCGTCTGCGTGCCCAGGACGGCATAGCCGATCGCGCCCCCGATGGCTCCGAGCAGGGCCAGGAGGACGGTGATCAGCAGCGCGCTGCGGCGTTGGTTGGCGGCGATGGCGGAAAGGGTATCCATTCGAGAGCTCCGGGGTTGGCGTGCCTCCCCTTATAGCCTTTCCCAGGCCCCCAAGTCGAGCCGAAAGCGGGGGCGCATCCTGGAAACGATGCAACCTGGCGGACGGGCGACTGCCCTGCGGAACCTGGCCAAGGCGCCGGCCGCCGCCGAGGCGCGGTGCAAGTGGGTTGACGGCATCGTGTCCGGGAACCTCTCCCAGGGGATGCTCTTCCAGCGGGCTTCAGCGAACAAGGCGAAGCGCGACTGGTCGAACGAAAAGCCTTCCGACCTCCGAAAGGAACTCGTCCGAAGGGGGCTCTCACCTGTCGGGTCCCCGGCCATGTTGCGGAAGCGGCTGGAAACCGACGACGCCAGGAGAGTGGAGTTCTCCATGGACAAGCCGACGGCCAAGGCGGACAAGGCGCCCGCGCGGAGCACTCCGCAGTCCGATGAACGCCCATACTATGCAATCCCATTCGAGGAAAGCCTTCGGGAGGTTGTCAAGGCTGGGTCGAATATCCGCGACAACGTTTTTGTGCGTGACACACCAAATGTGATGCGCAACATCGGACTCCCTGCTCTTCCAATAATGGCCAGTCCTCGCCACTTGCGGCTGAACTACTATGACGAGAATGGTTTCAAAAAGCTCTTTGGGCAAATCCGTTCTGGCGAACATGCGCACGGGCTTGGCGTGTCGCTTGAGGCATTGCCGAAGTTGCTAGAGGAGCCGCTCGCGATCTTGGCGAATCATGCGCAACACGCAAGAAAAGGCTCCATTGTGGTCCTGACGACAAGGGCAACGCAAAATGGACGAGTCATCATCCCCGTCGAGATTTCAGGGACCTCATCCGTCAATGGGGAATGGATCGATGCCCACCATGCGCTTACCGTGTTTTCGCATGGCAACTGGGTCGAAAAGATTCTCAAGCCTGCCATCGCCGCAGAAAAAAAGGGCATCGGCGTATTTTACGTCGATGCGGAGAAGATAAAAAAAGCCGCCGTCCGCGTTGTCGCCTTGAGGGTCTTGCTGCCAATGGCAGCAAAGGTCCAAGGGGGCGGCCGTCCTGCGCCGGCCCCGCACGGCTTCCCCGAACCACCCCGCCCAGGAAAGGGCCGAGAGTGTCCGGTATTTGGCAAACCAAAAACCGCCCGCCTACCTGCAGAGTGTCCTTTCTATTTGACAAACTGGACAAGGCTCTTGGGGCGAGCGAAAGCAACCCGGACAAGATGAAATATTTCGATATTGTCCAGCCGGATGGACGCCTCTTGTCTCTGCGCCTTGCGAACCACCGCGCGAGTGCAGGCCAGTACATCAAGAACGGGAACACGGCGGACGAGAAGGTGTCTGTCGTCGTCAAGATGAGCGAGAAAAATTCGTTGCGGACAAGAATGTCGTTCTCACGGAGTTCGTCTACTTCCCCGACGAGCTGACGACCGAAACCGAGGCGGGGATTGCGCGCGGCGCCTCTCGCCTGGGTCTGCTGGCCAGCGAGATGTCCAATCTAGGGAAGGCCGACGTTGCTGCCCTTGCGCATTGCGCAGGCTCGGGAGGAGCTGGTCGAAAGCCTTGCGAAGAAGCAGGGACGGCCGAGGATTGCGTGGCGAAGTGGGCTGGAAGGGGGGCTGGATTGGCAGGCGGGTGCCTAGAGGGTGCGGATGAACCGGGCGACGATTCGGAAGGAGTCGGCGCTGCCAGGGGGAATTTGGATGGGGGGGTAGTCGGGATTGAGGGGGAGGAGAGTGATGGCGTCGTGGGCCCAGGTGCCGTCGGGTGCGAAAGACTTGAGGCTGGAGTAGCGCTTGATGGAGTAGGCGGCGCCGGTTTCGGGGTCGGAGGCGTCGAAGTGTTCGGCGAGGACGATGGCATTCTGGCGCGAGCCGCCGGAATCGGACTGGAAGAGGCAGAGTGCGCCGTCGGGGATGCGCGGTTCCATGGAGTGGCCGACGGCGCGGACAACGAAGGAGTCAGGAGAAAAACGGCCGGGGGCGTCGACGCGGAGCCAGCCAGAGCATTCGACTTCTTCGCCGTGGCCGAAGTGGCCGCATGCGGCCCGGATGGAGTAGAGCGGGAGGTAGTCGGTAAAGCGCCGGTCCGGGTCGACGTCGGGGAGGAGCTCGGGGCCGACGGCCAGGTCGAGGAGGCGGGCGACGTAGGCCTGGGCCAGCACCTGGATGCCGGGGTTTTTGCTTTCGCGGGGGCCGGCAACGTTCAGGATGCGGATGTCGTTGGTTTCGAGCCAGGCGGCGGTTTCACGGACGTCGGGGAATGGAGGGAGCAGAGGGGAGATGCGTGCGGGCTTGCGGTGCTTGGCCGCGAGGGTGACGGTCTTTTTCGTGCCTGGGGAAAGGTGGGCGGGGTCGGGTGCGAGGACGAGGGTGGCGTCGGAATCGACGACGTTGCGCCCGGTGCGCCAGGGGTAGTCGGCGCGGGGGGCTTCCTGCATGGGGGCGTAGCGGTCGGGGACGGCGCCATCCTCGGCCTTGCGGCCTTTCGGAAGCCAGCCGCCGATGGGAAAGCCGCGGTCGAGAGCGGCATCGAGGGCACCGCGATCGACGCCGGTCTGGCCGCCTGAAACGATTTTTTCCAGCATGGGGGCCTTAGGGGTCAGGGGGCGACATGGGAGAGAAGGGCGCGGATGCGCGCGAGGTCGTGGATGCCGTGCTCGAAGCACCAGCGCCAGGTCTGGTCGGCCGGAGAGGCGGGGGAGAGGGGGTAGCCGGCGAGCTGGAGGAAGTCCTGCGCGCCTGGCAGGTCGAGGTGCAGGGCGGCGGCCATGGGGAGGACGGTGCTTTTGGCGGGGTGGCGTTCGGGGAAGGAGATGAGGCGCGAATAGACCGAGCGGGGGACGTCGGCCGCGCGGTAGAAGGCGGCGGCATTGCCGCCGTAGACCTCGTTGACGCCGCGACGAAGGCGGTTGCTGAAGGCGCGGACGTTGCAGGTGATGGCGAAGCCAACCGGGAGGGGCGGAGGGG